>CABUGR010000301.1 GCA_902491135.1 uncultured Collinsella sp.
TTCTGCTCGACCAAAATGTCGCGACGCACGCCGCCGATCACGTTGAGGCCATAGGTCTTGCGGTGACCGGAGAGCTTCTCGGCCAGGTCCATGGACTTCTCACGGACGCGGAAGAACTGCTGGAAGCCCGAATCGAAGCCGGTGTAGTGCGATGCGAGGCCAATGTTGAGCAGATGCGAGTGCAGGCGCTCGACCTCGAGCATGATAGCGCGGATGTACTGGGCGCGCGGCGGGACATGGATGCCCTGGGCACGCTCGACGGCCTCGGCGTAGGCCACCGAGTGGGCGCAGCCGCAGATGCCGCAGATGCGGTCGGCGAGGAACGTCACGGCGTCATAGTTCAGGCGCGTCTCGGCGACCTTCTCCATACCGCGGTGCACGTAGAACAGACGGTAGTCGGCGTCGACGATCGTCTCGCCCTCAACGAACAGACGGAAGTGGCCGGGCTCGTCGGAGGTAATGTGCAACGGGCCCATGGGGACGAGCGTGGTCTCCTTGCCCTTGGTATCGGCCAAGAACTCGTAGTTTTCCATGTCGCTCGCGGGAGCGGGACGGAAGCGGTAGTCCATGGAGTCCTTGCGCAGCGGGTACAGGCCGCTGGGCCAATCGTCGGGCAGCACCAGGCGGCGACGATCGGGCAGGCCCTCGGGAATCAGGCCGAACATGTCGCGAAGCTCGCGCTCACCCCACACGCAGGCGGGGACGAACGGCGTCACGGACGGGAACGTCATCTTGGCGGGATCGACCTCGGTGCGCACGGTCACCCAGCCGGGGGCCTCCCCCTCCATGGAGATGACGTAGTACACGGCGTAGCGACCGCACAGGCTGCGCTCGTCGTTGCCGACAATCACGGGAATCCAGCCGTAGCGCTCGTAGTACAGGTAGTGGACGGCCTCGGGCAGACGGTCCAGCTTGACGGTGATCGTCAGCTGGTCCTCGCACTGCCATTCGACCTTCTCGATAGCGCCCGGCACTGCGGCGCGCAGGGCCTCGACGTGGCTTTCGCAGCGACGAGCGTAGTCCTTCTTTTCAGGTTCTGCCATGGTGCTAATTCACCTCGCTTGTCTTGGTCTGGGAGCTGAACACCATGCGGTAGAGAGGGGCCTCGTGGAGCTCTTCGACGCTCTGGTTCAAAACGACGGACGTTGCATCCTCGACGCCGCTCGTAATGGCGACCGGGGTGGCGATACCGAACCACATGACCACGATCGCGAGGGCGATCTCGGGGATGATCATGAGGGCGGGCACCTCGTGGCGCTTCATGCCCTCGGGCGCCTTGCCGAAGATGGACTTGAGCGCAATGCCGGTAAGGGCAAAGTACACGCCGGTGAGGCCGATGGCCACGAGCACGACCACCCAGATGGGACCGGACTGGATGCCGGCCACGAAGGTGAGGAACTCGGAGATGAACAGGGCGAACGGCGGGAAGGCGGCGAGCGCGAGCAGGGCGATGATGGTGAGCGCTGCCGTGACAGGAGCGATCTCGACGACGCCCTTGATCTTGTTCAGGTCGCGGGTGTGGTAGATGTGCTGGATGTTACCGGCCATGCAGAAGGCGAGCGCCTTCGTGAAGCCGTGGAAGATGCAGTGCAGCAGGCAGGCGGCGATACCGAGCGGACCACCGATACCCAGGCACAGCGCGACCACACCGACGTTGTCGACGGAGGAGTACGCGAAGCGACGCTTGATATCGTCCTGCTTGAAGATGCACAGGGCGGCCACCAGGATGGACAGCGTGCCCAGGATGAGCAGGAGCGTTCGCGGATAGGTGTCGCCCACCGTGATGATGGACAGGGAGTAGAAGCGGATAATCACCAGCATGGCGCACTTGAGCAGCACGCCCGAGAGCAGCGCGGAAACCGGGCTCGGAGCCTGGGAGTGCGCGTCGGGCAGCCAGGTGTGCATGGGGAACAGGCCCGCCTTGGTGCCGAAGCCGATGACGATGAACGCGAACGCGAGGCGCACGAGCATCGGGTCGAACTGGTCGGCGTAGGGCATGATGGAGGTAAGGAAGGCAGCCTCATGCGCGTTGGGCATGATATCGGCGGCGTTCGCGTAGATGAGCAGCGTGCCGAACAGGCCGAAGGCCACGCCGGCGGTGCAGACCATCGCGTACTTCCAAGACGCCTCGAGCGCCTGTTTGTTCTTGTAGATACCCACGAGGAACACGGTCGACAGCGTGGTGGCC
>CABUGR010000302.1 GCA_902491135.1 uncultured Collinsella sp.
CGACGAGGTGCTCAACCGCGTTGTTGAGTTTACGGCCGACGCCGAGCCGGACTGCGAGATCATTCTCTAGCCCAGGTTTACGCCAACCTGCAAGGCCGCGCTTGCCGCGGCCTTTGCTCGCGAAATTATATGAGCGAGTGTTCATTCATTCAAATGGGAGGATACGAGTCATGGCCACCGCCGACCCCAAAAAGAAAAAGAAGAAGCGCAAGAAAAAAGAATCACTCGAACATAAGCGCAACCGCATCCTGGTAGCGCTGGGCATTTTTGCCGTGCTGTACGTCCTCGATGAGCTCGGCACCCTCACTGCCGCATTCGGCACCCCGGGCGACATCTACGCCAGCTTTGTGCTGTTCCTCGTGCCGTTTTTGATTGCCGGCTACGACGTACTGCAAAAGGCATTCAATAACATCCGCCGCGGCAAGGCCTTCGACGAGAGCTTCCTCATGGCCGTCGCGACCATCGGCGCGTTTGCCATGGTGCTCTTCCCCGATACCGACCCGCACATGGCCGAAGGCGCCGCCGTCATGCTGTTCTACCAGGTCGGCGAGCTGTTTCAGGCGTACGCCGTGGGCAAGAGCCGCAAGTCGATCAGTGCCATGATGGACATCGCGCCCGACTACGCTAACGTCGAGCAGCCCGACGGCACACTCGAGCAGGTCTTCCCCGATGACATCGCCGTCGGCACCGTGATCGTGGTCAAGCCCGGTGAGCGCGTGCCTATCGACGGCGTCATCGTCGAGGGCGAAACCCAGCCGCTCTCACGGGCGAGTCAATCCCCCGCCCCGCCAAGTCCGGCGACGACATCATCAGCGGCTGCATCAACATGACGGGCCTCATCCACGTGCGCACCACCAAGCCCTTTGGCGAGTCCACCGTCGCACGCGTCCTGGAGCTCGTGGAAAATGCCAGCGAAAAGAAGGCGCGCACCGAGAACTTTATCACGCGCTTCGCCCGCGTCTACACGCCCGCCGTCACCGGCGCTGCCGCGGTACTCGCGCTCGGCGGCGGCTTGGTCACCGGCGCCTGGTCCGACTGGATCCTGCGCGGCCTGACCTTCCTGGTCGTCAGCTGCCCGTGCGCGCTCGTGATTAGCGTCCCGCTCAGCTTCTTTGGCGGCATTGGCGGTGCATCCAAGCTGGGCGTCCTCATCAAGGGCTCCAACTACCTCGAGACGCTCGCCGATGTGGACACCGTCGTCTTTGACAAGACCGGCACGCTCACCAACGGCACGTTTTCGGTCGTGGCGGTACACCCCGAAGCCGGCTATACCGAGCAGTCGTTGCTCGAGGTCGCCGCCCTTGCCGAGTCGTTCTCCGACCATCCCATCGCGCAGTCCGTGCGTGTCGCCTACCAGGGCGAGGTCGACCCCAAGCGCGTTAGCGACTCCGCCAACGACGCGGGCCACGGCGTGACGGCAACCATCGACGGCAAGCACGTCGTCGTTGGCAACGCAAAGATGCTCGCCGCGGCCGGAGTCGAAGCGCCCGATTGCGAGGTCGTCGGAACAATTCTGCATGTGCTCGTTGACGGCGTGTACGCCGGCCACATCGTGATTGCAGACACCGTCAAGGCCGATGCTGAGCAAACGATTCGCGACCTGCACGCCGCCGGCGTCAAGCGCACCGTCATGCTCACGGGCGACCGCGAGGAGGTTGCGGCGTCTGTGGCTAAGCAGCTGGGGCTCGACGAGTTCCACGCACAGCTGCTGCCGGGCGACAAGGTCGAGCGCGTCGAGGCATTGCTCGCGGGCGAAAGCGGCAAGGGCAAGCTCGCTTTTGTCGGCGACGGCATCAACGACGCACCCGTGCTTACCCGCGCAGACGTTGGCATCGCCATGGGCGCTATGGGCTCAGACGCCGCAATTGAGGCTCTTGGCATGGTAGAAACCCGCGGCCTGGTGGCCGCAATTGAGGCGGCGGACGTCGTGCTCATGGATGACAAGCCGTCCAACATCTCCCGCGCGATCCGCGTGGCACGCAAGACCATGGCGATTGTCTGGCAGAACATCATCTTTGCGCTGGGTATTAAGTTGCTGATTCTGGTGCTTGCGGCACTGGGCATCGCCAACATGTGGCTTGCCGTGTTCGGCGACGTAGGCGTGGCGATTATCGCCATCCTGAATGCCATGCGCGCGATGGGTGTCAAGAACCTGTAGCGTTCGTGGG
>CABUGR010000303.1 GCA_902491135.1 uncultured Collinsella sp.
GCCTCAACCGCGGTGGCATCAGCCCGGTCGAGCGCCTGCTGCAGCACAACCTGCTGGGTCCCGACACCATGCTGGGCCACTGCATCCACGTGACGCCTGCCGAGATGGATATCGTCAAGGAGTCCGGCACCTGGCTCGTCAACAACCCCGAATCCAATATGGGCAACGCCGTGGGCTGCGCCCCCGTGCTCGAGTTCTTCCGCCGCGGCATCCCCGTGTGCATGGGCACCGACGCCTACACCCACGATATGCTCGAGAGCCTTAAGGTCTTCCTGGTCATTCAGCGCCACAACGCTGCCATGCCCAACGTGGGCTGGTGCGAGGCAATGACCATGCTGTTCGAGAACAACGCCAAGATGGCGAGCAAGTACTTTGATCGCAAGCTCGGTGTGCTCGAGGCCGGCGCTGCTGCCGACGTCATCGTCATGGACTACAAGCCCTTTACGCCGCTGAGCGAGGAGAACATCGACGGCCACATGCTCTTTGGCATGATGGGCAAAAACTGCCGCACCACCATCATCAACGGCCGCGTCCTGTACAAGGATCGCGAGTTCGTTGGGATTGATGAGGACAAGATCAACGCGTGGACCATGGCTGAGTCCAAGAAGCTCTGGAGCACGCTTAACGATCGCGCCTACTAATTCACAAGTAGATTCACGCGCGTCGGGTGTTTCGCCGCATCCGGCGCGCGTATAGGCGGCCTCCGCGGGGTCGCCGGCGCTGTGCTAGCGCTACACCGTATTTGCGCCCGCCGCGCGGTCTCGCCGGGCGTTACAGAGAGGAGCTCACTATGAGCGACATCATGAGGCCGATCCCGTTTTCGCAGCTGATGAACTGGATCATCGAGGAGCACAAGACTCAGGGCGCCGTCTTTGGCGTGCGCAAGATGGTCACGGCCAACCAGGAGGGTGCGCTTCCCATTTTTGACGAGCGCATCGAGACTCCGTTTGGCCCGGCCGCCGGTCCCAACACGCAGCTTGCCCAGAACATCGTGGCATCCTACGTGGCCGGTTCCCGCTTCTTTGAGCTCAAGACCGTTCAGGTGATGGACGGCGAGGAGCTCTCCAAGTGTGTGAACAAACCCTGCATTGTGGCGCAGGACGAGTGCTACAACTGCGAGTGGTCGACCGAGCTCGAGGTTCCGCAGGCCTTTGCCGAGTACGTGAAGGCATGGTTTGCCTGCCACCTGATCGAGTACGGTCTGGGCAGCCCGGACGGCTTTGTCTTCAACATGTCCGTGGGCTATGACCTCGAGGGAATTAAGAGCCCCAAGGTCGATGCGTACATCGAGGGCATGAAGGACGCCAGCGGCTCCGACGTCTGGAACGAGTGCCGCGCATGGGCGCTCGCCAACCTGGACAAGTTTGAGCATGTCGATGCCGCGTTTGTCGAGTCCATCCCGGCGCGCGTCTCCAACTCCATTACCGAGTCCACGCTGCATGGCTGCCCGCCGGCGGAGATCGAGCGTATCGCGACCTATCTGATCACCGAGAAGGGCCTCAACACCTACATCAAGTGCAACCCCACGCTGCTGGGCTATGAGTTTGCCCGCCAGCGTCTGAACGAGCTGGGCTTTGACTACATCGTCTTCGATGACACGCACTTCCGCGAGGACCTGCAGTGGGCCGATGCCGTGCCTATGTTCGAGCGCCTGATCGCCCTGTGCGCCGAGCGCGGTCTTGAGTTTGGCGTCAAGCTGACCAACACGTTCCCCGTCGACGTGACGAGGAACGAGCTGCCCTCCACCGAGATGTACATGTCGGGCCGTTCGCTGTTCTCGCTGACCATCGAGGCTGCCCGCCGCATTACCGAGCAGTTCGATGGCAAGCTGCGCATCAGCTACTCCGGTGGTGCCACGGTCTACAACATCCGCGCCCTGTACGATGCCGGCATTTGGCCCGTCACCCTGGCGACCGACGTGCTCAAGCCCGGTGGCTACGAGCGCTTTAGCCAGATGGCCGGCGAGTTTGCCGACCTGGATGGCAAGCCGTTCGCGGGCGTCTCTCTCGACGCCGTGACCGCGATCCAGACCGACTCGCTCACCAACCCGCTCTACAAGAAGCCGCTGCGCCCGCTGCCCGACCGCAAGGTCGCCGGCAAGAGCCCACTTTCCGACTGCTTTACCACGCCGTGCCGCACGAGCTGCCCCATCCAGCAGGACATTCC
>CABUGR010000304.1 GCA_902491135.1 uncultured Collinsella sp.
TGGTGCGCGATAGCTATGAGGCGGGCGATATTACCCGCAGCCAGGCAGCAAAGTGCCTGGGCGTGTGCGTGGGGACGTTCGATCGCTGGATGCGCGAGGCGGGGTAGGGGTTTGCGTCGCTTTGCCGCTTCCTGTTGCGATTCAAATTTTGATACGGTGACGATGTCATTTGGGGCTACACTCGCTCATATTTAAAAAGACGGAGGTTGGCCTTTGGCGCACATGAAGAAAATAATCGGGTGGACCGCGATCGCTCTGTTCGCCGCAACGCTGGCGGGCATCTGGGTGCTGACGGAGCAAAACGCAGTGGAGACGTCGTTGCTGAGCGAGTCCACCGCGCGTGTTGGTGGAGGGTCAGGCTACGGGCGTTCAGGCTGCCGATGCCACGGGTGAAGCCCAGACAGAGAACGGAATGACCGGGGGCGCCGATTCGGCTGCCTCGAATGTCCGGTCTGGCCGACTTGCTTCCATTCGCATGTGGGTGGGCACGAACGTCCGTCGCGTTGCCCATACCGTAGAATTTTTCTTCGTCGGGTTGTTCGCCTCGGTGGTCGTGGTTTGCCTTTCCAAGCGTCCGTGGAGCGTATGCTCCCGTTGCGTGCCCGTATTGCTCTTTTGCGCCGCCTGCTCTGTTGGCGATCAGGTACATAAGATCTTTGTTCCCGGCAGGCATTTCGACGTTATCGATTTAGGATTCGATGCTGCGGGCTATGTCACCGCCATGCTGTTGGTATTGCTGACGGCGGCGTTGGTGCGCCATGCGACTCGGCCGATCGGCGCCCATGCGAGGCGCTAGCCTTAAGACGAGACATCGCGACTGCCTATGCTTCGACATTGACTACAATAACGGCTGCAATCGCGAGTGGTCGTCGATGTGCAGTTTTCCAGACACCTGTTTTCTCTAAGAAAGGAAATCCCATGGCGGTATTGTTTGTTGAATATCCCAAGTGCTCGACCTGTAAGAAGGCCAAGGCATGGCTGGACGAACATGGGGTAGAGTATATCGACCGCGATATCGTTTTGGACAATCCCACGGCTGATGAGCTTGCGACCTGGATTGCTCGGTCGGGGCTGCCGGTGCGGCGCTTCTTTAATTCGTCGGGCATGAAATATCGAGAGCTGGGCCTGAAGGCGCGTCTGGATGCGGGCATGACGGATCGGGAGTGCTACGAGCTGCTGGCGACCGACGGCATGCTGGTCAAGCGTCCGCTGCTGGTGGGCGACGACTTTGCGATTCCCGGCTTTAGGGAAGCGGCTTGGGCCGAGGCGTTGCTGTAGCGGCTGCGGAAAGTGCGACCCGTTTTGAGCTCGGATTCCGGGACGCAGTTTCCGGTTGAAGGGGCTAGCGGAAACCGTATCCCAGTTTGAGCGCGAAATCTGGGATACGGTTTCCGTTTGGGGCCTCTAGGGGAAAGCGCGTCCCGTTCTGGACGTAAATTCCGGGATGAGCTTTCCGGTTGGCGGGCATGCGCACTATCCCGGCTGGCGGGCATATGCGCTAATCCTCAAGCTGTGCCCATTCGTGCGGATCGTAGACCTTTACGTGCTTGTTGGGCTTGCCGCTCCAGTACTCCTCGTCCATAAAGGGCAGATATGCCTGAACGCCGGGGCAGATAAAGGGAATCCGCTGCTGTTGCAGCCGCTCGCGCTGGCGCTGCTCCAGGCGCGCCTCGGATATGACGGTCGGCATACCGGACAACTCGACGAGGCTTGCCTGGATTCGCTTAAGGTCGGGGAGTCCCGCGTGCCATGACATCCGCATGATCAAAAAGGATGCACGGCGTTATTTTGCCTGCGCCACAGTAATGGCAGGGCGTAACGTGGGGTGAATTTTGTCCCGTTCGGGCCAAAGGTCGGCAGTGATCTCGAGGCCCAGGGTCTCCCATAGGTAATCAAGCTCTTCGTCCATGGCGCCTCGATTTCTACGCGATCATTGATACTTCGATTGTGTTGCCTGGTGCTATCGTTTTCACGGTAGAATCTGCCAACGGTTGACGGCTACCGCTCGCGGCGTTTTGCCCTTCGTGTACAGCGGTTGGCTTCACAGGTCCTTCACGGGTTGGACTAAATTAGGCCAATTTGACTGAATTTCAAAAAAGTCAAAATTGGGGCTTGCGTCACGGCGAGACTTCCCGTATATTTCTTTCTTGCGCAAAGGCACAG
>CABUGR010000305.1 GCA_902491135.1 uncultured Collinsella sp.
GACGATTCAGCTCTTTGTGCCGGGACGCGCCGGCATGATCACCGATGTGATGATCGACTGCTGTGGAGCGGCAACGGGCGTTGTGCTCCGATATCTCTTACAGTCGCTGATGTACGCCAAAAAGGCCGCCTAGGACGTATTGTTTGGTCCTAGGCGGCCTTTTTTATTTGAGAGCTTATATGGGGCGTGGTGGCGTCGTTCCGTAGGTTGGATTTGCCGAGCGCGCCACGCCCTGTGGGTGCGTCTGCTACTGAAGCGCCTGTGCGCCCAGGGCCAGGCAGCCCATGATGCCCTGCTTGCCCTCGAGGCTGTTGTTGACAATGTAGGTGTCGATATCGTTGACCTCGGGCGTGACGATGTAGCTGTTGAGCATCTCGGCGCACTTTTTGCGGGCGAGCGGCACGATAGGGGTGTGATCGGCAACGCCACCGCCGATGATGATCTTCTGCGGGGCATAGCACAGCGTGTAGGTCATGAGTGCCTGTGCCAGATAGCCCGCGAGCAGATCCATGGCCTCCGGGTCATCGGCCATGTCTCCGGCACTCTTGCCATTCCAGCGCTTTTTAACGCCGGGGCCTGCGATGAGGCCCTCGAGGCAGTTGTCGTGGAAGGGGCAGGCGCTATGCTCGCCGATGGTGTCGCGCGGGTCGCGCGTGACCAGGATATGGCCGGCCTCGGGATGCATCATGCCGTGTACGAGCTTGCCGCCCGATAGCACGCCGGCGCCCACGCCGGTGCCGATGGTCAGGTAGATCACGTCTGTGAGGCCCTGGGCGCAACCAAAGGTGACCTCGCCCAGGCAGGCGACGTTGACGTCGGTGTCGTAGCCGCAGGGAATATTGAGCTCGTTTTGAATGGTGCCCAGCAGATCGAAGTAGCGCCATGCCGTCTTGGGGGTCTCCAAGATCTTGCCGTACTGGGGTGAGGCGGGGTTGACCGCGGTGGGGCCAAAGGCGCCGATTCCGAGCGCGGCGATGCCCTTGTTCGCAAACCACGCGTTGACGGCCTCAACGGTCTCCTGCGGGGTCGTGGTCGCGATCTGCTCACGTTCCAGGACTGTACCGTCTGCATAGCCCGTGGCGCAGACCATCTTGGTGCCGCCGGCCTCGAGCGCTCCGATAAGCTGCTGCTCTGCCATAGTGTTCCTCTCTCTGGGACGAGTTGCTCCGTGACTAAAGTATAGCGCTCTAAACCATTCAAGAAAGCGCTATAAAAAGAGGCCTCGCAACGCGGCGAGCGGTGCGAGGCCTCTTTGGTTACTTTAGCTGCCCGGCCGTCCTTACCCGCGCGGCTTGATTTTATCACGCAGCGACTTGAGGTTCTCCAGCGCCGCGTTAAGCGTCTCGTCTCGCTTGGCAAAGTGGAAACGAATCAGATGGTTGACGGGCTCACGGAAGAAGCTCGATCCGGGAACAGCGCCCACGCCCACCTTAGACGCGAGGTCCTCGCAGAATTCGAGGTCGCTGTCATAGCCAAACTCAGAGATGTCCAGCATGACGTAGTAGGCGCCCTGCGGCACGTTATGCTCAAGACCGATGCTGTCGAGTCCCTGGCAGAACAGGTCGCGTTTGGCGGTATAGAGGTCAAGGACCTCATCGTAATAGCTGTCGTCGAAGTTGAGGGCGGTGACGACGGCTTCCTGCAGGGGAGCGGCGGCACCCACGGTGAGGAAGTCGTGGACCTTCTTGATGCGCTCGGTGATCTCGGCAGGGGCGATGGTGTACCCCAGGCGCCAGCCGGTGATGGAGTACGTCTTGGACAGCGAGCTGCAACTGATGGTTCGTTCGAACATGCCGGGCAGCGTGGCCATATAGACGTGCTCGTGGGGCGCGTAGACGATGTGCTCGTATACCTCGTCGGTGATGCAGTAGGCGTCGTACTTTTTGCAGAGTTCGGCGATAAAGGTGAGCTCCTCGCGCGTAAAGACCTTGCCGCAGGGGTTGGAAGGGTTGCACAGGACGATGGCTTTGGGGTCGTTGTCGCGGAAGGCCGCCTCGAGTGTCTTGCGGTCAAAGTCGAATGTGGGTGGGTTGAGCGGCACGTAGATGGGCTCGGCACCCGAAAGGATCGTGTCGGCGCCGTAGTTCTCGTAGAACGGCGAGAAGATGACGACCTTGTCGCCGGGGTTCGTGACCGTCATCATGGCGGCCATCATGGC
>CABUGR010000306.1 GCA_902491135.1 uncultured Collinsella sp.
CGTCTGGGAGCCATCCAATCGCAAGCCATCTCGGCGGCTCGTCCTTCGACTCGCGACGAATGCACTCAGTAACCGCAAGCCAAGCGCTAAGCACCTGCTTTTCCGTCAGGTGCTTTTTAGCGTTGGGATGGATCTCAACATCCATGCATCTTCTCCTCCATCTTACCCAATTTCGTATGACGAAAGTCTGCTGTCGCCAATCTCTTACGCCGGCACTTGTTGGAGGGCGGGAGGTGTAGCGAGGATTGAAGGGCGTTCCAATACCGCCCAGGCGCCGGGGCAGGAGCACATACGCCAGGGACGTACGTTTTCGTAGCGCGCGAGGATATTGCCGTCGCGATCGATGAAGGCGATGTCGATGGGATAGGCCATAAAACACGTATGGACCGAAGAGCAGCGTGGAAACGCCATGACGAGCGGCAGGCCGTTGGCGGCAACCGGACGCCGTCCCAGCATGCCGCGCAGGCGCATGACAAACGACTCCGCTACCACAAACTCGGCCGGCGTCCAACCCAGCCTATTGAGTGCCCGCGCGTAGGCGATGTAGGACGAGACCGCGGTCACATGACCACCCCCGGGCGCCATGGATCGACCGTCACCGCGCGCTCGTGCGACAACGTTGTCGGCGCCCCCAGCGGAACGCCAGCGATGCTGAGAGAAGTCGGCCACGGCTCATAGTGCATGGTGCAGGTGTAGGTCCTAAACGTACCGGATAGGGAGAGCAGGCCACCATCCGATGCCTCCGCGCCTTGCTCGCTCGACACTTCGATCTGTAAGTCATAGCCTTCCATGGCATTCAGAATTTGAGTCTGGACCGTCGCCGAGGCATCGGCAGAGCTTTCGTCGCCCTCCCCCTCCGACGCCACGGCATGCGCCAACACGATGTCGGGCACCACGCGGTCGAAGCGCGCGACAGCGCTGGCAAAGATCATGACGTTGTACACGATGAGTGCCAGCACCAGCAAAACGGGCGTAACCGCTGCCATCTCCACCGTCGCCTGGGCGCGCTCCTCGCGCAGACGCATGCGAATACTCATTACGACCCACCGCCCAGAGCGCCAACCAGCGTGGCGACATCGACGGTGAGTGGGATGGAGCCGCCGCCGGGCAGAGGAATCTCCGCAAGCGTGAACACCGTACCGCTAATGGTGCGTTCGACTTGATATTCCAACGCCTCGCAAAGCGCCTTGGGATCGGTCACGCCCAACGGAATACTTCGCAGCTTGTCTTGCGCTTGAGAGAGACCAGCGATGTCAGACCCCGGACTCTTAATGACGTTGGCGGAATCGGTCAGCACTGGCTTTCGCAGGCGCAAGTCGCACGGTTCCAGACCCAACGCCGCCATGGACGCCGAAACGGTATCGCCGAGCCACGATGCGATGGAACCCAACGCGCCGCTGCCCCCTTCTAGGCCTTTAATCATCTCGTCCATAAGTTCGTCGGCCGAACCTTGGATATCACCGTACCCTACGAGCAGCCGTCCCCAAACATGCATGACGCCGTCGAGCACGCCGGCAACGCCGCCCGAGCGTTCCTTCAATGTCGAGAAAAATCGCGAAAGCACGTTGTTTTGCGCCGTCGCCTCATCGGGCGCCAGCACCGCGGCAGAGATAGCACCGCGATCGCCAAGCCTGACTGCCGTGTTAAACGAAGAGTTGAGCTCATCGGGGCTCGAGATGGCACCCGAAACCGCAAAGGCGACCACGCCGTTGCGACCGGGCGGAGCGATACGCGGGCGCTCGCCCGAAAGCGCTTTAATGGCCTGGTCAAACGCATTGCCCGCACGGTCGGCCTCGTCTTCGGTCTGACGCTCGAGCTCGAACTCTTTGTTGCGGCATTCGACGTAGTCTTCCAGAGCCTCTTTGAATCGATCAAAGTGGTACTCAAAGCCGTTTTCGATAGAAGTCGAAGGAGCCGCAACGGCACCGAGCGACGAAACACCAAAATGGCATCTATTGCATTTGTCCTGCCCGTCATAAGCAGCAACCGAGGCCAGCCCGCATGGCGCCCCCTTCTTATAGTTGGGGCAACTCGTTCCGTAATGCAGATACGTCTTGCCATCGATGGCACTGGTTGGCCACACCGTATCGGTATAGAGTTCCGTCGCTCGCACCTCGTCAGTGTTGCGCGGCAACAGCGGGAT
>CABUGR010000307.1 GCA_902491135.1 uncultured Collinsella sp.
GCATCTTGATGACGGGGGCGGGAACGCCGGCCACGACGGCGCCGGCGGGGACGTCCTCGACGCATACGGCACCGGCAGCCACGACGGCGCCCTTGCCTACGCGTACGCCCTCCAGGACCACGGCGTTGGCGCCAATCATGACATCATCCTCGATGATGACGGGCGTGGCGCTCGCGGGCTCAACGACGCCTGCCAGTACGGTGCCGGCGCCGACCAGGACGGCGCCCATATCAATCATAGAGCCCTCGCCAATGACGGAGCCGATGTTGATGATGGCACCCATCATGATGACGGCGCGGTCGCCGATCTCGACGCGGTCGCGGATGATCGCGCCCGGCTCGATGCGGGCGTTGATGCCCTTAAGGTCGAGCATGGGGACGGCGGAGTTGCGGCAGTCATTCTCGACGTCGTAGTAGTCGATGGAGTCGGCATTGGCATCGAGGATGGCCTTGAGCTCGTCCCAGTCGCCAAAGACGGTCTTGCCACGACGGCCGCCGTAGACGTGCGCATCGCCCCAGGCAACCTTCATGCCAGGTTTCTCGCGCACGTACAGCTTGACGGGCGTCTTTTTGGGCGCGGTGGCGATGTAGTTGATAATCTCCTGCGCATCCATCTCGGCTGCGTTACTCATATGCTGTTTCTCCTTTGCGTGGGTACGGTAGATAACTGGTTAGGCGAACATGACCTGGTCGAACGTATAGAAGCCGGGTTCGCGGGTGACGAGCTTCTGCGCGGCTGCCAAGGCGCCGTTGACAAAGATCTGACGGCTCGTGGCGCGGTGGGTGAGCGTGACCTCCTCGTCCTGGCCAAAGAAACTCACTTCGTGCACGCCGGCGACAGTGCCACCGCGCAGCGAGTGCATGCCGATTTCCTTGGGGTCACGCGCGCCGCACATGCCCTCGCGGCCATAGACGGGGTGGTAGCCTGCCTCGGGTTCAGCTTCGACGACGGCGTCGAGCAGTAGCTTGGCAGTGCCGCTCGGGGTGTCAACCTTTTGGTTGTGGTGCGTCTCGACGATCTCGCAGTCAAAGCCGGGCAGCTCGCGTGTGGCCTGTGCTACCAGATGACGCAGGGCTGCGATACCGATGGAGTAATTGCCGGAGTGCATGATGCGGGCGCTCTGACTCAGCTCGCGCAGGCGGTCCATCTGATCGGGCGTGTAGCCCGTGGTGCCCGAGACCAACGCGGCACCCGTGCGCTCGACATAGGCGACGACGGCATCGAAGGTCACGACGTTCGAGAAGTCGATGATGACGTCGGCTGCCGGGGCGCCCTCGAGCTCGGACAGATCAAAACCGATCTGGGCGACGATATCAAAAACGGGCTGACCGGCGGCGTCGACAACGCCCTCGGCGGTGGTGCGGATGAGCGAGCCCATGCGGCCCGTTCCCATAATGACAGTCTTAATCAAGCAGACCAGCTCCCTTCAGAGCATCGGTAAGTGCAGCGCGCGTGTCGTCTGCCATGGGGCATAGAGGCATGCGGTAGTTTGCCTCGATCATACCCATCTGAGCGAGTGCTTCCTTGACGGGGATGGGGTTGACCTCGCTAAAGAGGGCATTGATGAGCGGCTGGCCGGCAATCTGGATATCGCGGGCGCGCGCCACGTCACCGTCCAAATAGGCGCGGCACATGTCATGCACAAGCTGCGGCTGAATGTCGGCCCACACGCTGATGGTGCCCGAGGCGCCCAGGCTCATGAGCGGCACGGTGAGCGCATCCTCGCCCGAGTACATGCGGAAGTCGTCGGACAGCAGGTGGGCGATCTTGGCCGCGTAGGCGACGTTGCCCGAGGCTTCCTTGATGCCCATGATGTTAGGGTGCGCGGCCAAGCGCTCTACGTTGCGCTCGCTGATGCCGCAACCGCAGCGGCCGGGGATGTTGTACAGGATGCAGGGGATGTCCACAGCATCGGCGACGGTCTTAAAGTGCTGATAGATACCCTCTTCATTGGACTTGTTGTAGTAGGGGGTGATGAGCAGCAGGCCGTCGGCTCCCAAGCCCTGGTAGGTGAGCGACTTGGTGAGCATCGTCTGCGTGGAGTTGGAGCCCGAGCCGGCGATGACGGGGACGCGTCCTGCAACATGCTTGACCACGGCGGCGACGACGGAGTTGTCCTCGTCATCGGTCATCGTGGCG
>CABUGR010000308.1 GCA_902491135.1 uncultured Collinsella sp.
TGGCACGCCGTTCGATCGCCGCTCGGCTGTTCTTTCGGGTACGGGCCAGGTGCGCGACGTGGTATCTCGTTCGCGTGGGGCCATCGGCTACATTTCGCTGGGCTTCGTCGATAGCCTCAACGCCAAGACCTCGGTCAAGGCCGTCTCGGTCAATCATGTTGAGGCGTCCGAGAAGACGGTCGCGAGTGGCGGCTATCCCATCTCGCGCGACCTTTACTTCTTTGTGAAGGGTGCGCCTTCGCAGCAGGCGCAGGATTACATCGACTACGTGACGTCCGAAAAGATGGACAAGCAGATTCGCGAGGCGGGCTTTATTCCCGTCACCAACGACGAGAAGGGGAGTGAGTAGCATGGAAGCACAGGAAAACTCCCAGACTGAGCAGAATGCTCAGGCACCCAAGAAGCGCGAGCTGGCGCTCGTATCGCGCAGTACCTATATCAAGGAGAAGGCGCTGCAGTGGATCTTCTTTGCCTGTGCGTTCTTGGCGGTCGTTACCGTCATCCTGATTTTTGTCTTTACCACGTACTCGGCGCTGCCCGTCTTTACCGACATCGGTCTGGCGGACTTCTTTAGCTTTACGTGGGCGCCCTCTGAGGGCCACTACGGCATCATGTCGCTGCTTGCCGGCTCAGGTCTGGTGACCGTCGGTGCGCTCGCCATGGGCGTGCCGCTAGGTGTGGGCACGGCCGTGTACCTGGTCGAGATCGCCGGCAAGCGCGTGCGCAAGCTCATCAGCCCTGCCGTCGACCTGCTGGCCGGCATCCCTTCTATCATCTACGGCTTTTTCGGCATGATCATCATCCGCCCGTTTATCGCACAACTGACCGGCGGCCTTGGTTTTGGTGCGCTGACGGCGTGGTTTGTGCTTGCCATCATGATCGTCCCTACCATCACCACGCTCACCATCGATGCCCTCAATTCCATTCCCATGGGCATTCGCGAGGCATCGTATGCCATGGGCGCCACAAAGTGGCAGACCATCTATAAGGTCGTGCTACCTGCCGCTAAGCTGGGTATCGTGGATGCCATCGTGCTGGGTATGGGCCGTGCCATCGGAGAGACCATGGCCGTGCTCATGGTCGTGGGTAACGCCCCGGTTATTCCCGACAGCATTGCGAGCCCCATCTCGACGCTCACGAGCCAGATCGCGCTCGACATGAGCTATTCCTCGGGTCTGCATCGCTCGGCGCTGTTCGGCATGGGCGTGGTCCTGTTTATCATCTCCGCCACGCTGGTGGGCATCGTCCGTCTGATTTCCAAGAAGAAGAGGGGGTAGGCTATGTCCGATTCCGTTGACACGACGGTCGATACGACCTCGTCGCGCGAGCGCATCAAGCGTGCCCTTTCCCACGGCAAGAAGGGCCGCATCAACAAGGACCTGTCCAACAAGATCATGCTTGGCGTGTTTCGTGCCTCTGCCTACATCACCACGCTGGTGCTGGTCGCTATCATCGCCTACGTGGTCATCAACGGCCTGCCACACATCTCGCTCGACTTTATCTTCGGTTGGCCCCAGGGCGTCAACGCCGAGGGCGGAATTTGGCCCACGATCGTCTCGACCGTCTACGTGACGGCGCTCGCCATGCTTATCTGCACGCCGATCGCTGTGCTGGCAGCCGTCTATCTGGCCGAGTACGCCAAGCAGGGCAAGGTCGTCGAGCTCATTCGCTACGCTGCTGACGCTTTGGCCTCGGTGCCCTCCATCGTTATGGGCCTGTTTGGCTACGCCTTGTTTGTCGAGGCCATGGGCCTGGGCCTTTCGATGGTCTCGGCCGCCCTGGCACTCGCGCTCTTGATGCTTCCCATCGTCATGCGTACCACCGAAGAGGCCATTCGCGCCGTTCCGCGCTATATCCGCTGGGGCGCATATGGCCTGGGCGCCACCAAGTGGCAGGTTGTCTCCAAGATCGTGCTTCCTTCTGCCTTTGGCCGTATTGCCACGGGCATCGTTCTCGCCATCGGCCGTGCCATCGGCGAGACCGCGGTGGTGCTCTATACCATGGGGCAGGCCATCAATCTACCTATTTCGCCGCTCGATTCCGGCCGCCCCATGACGGTTCACCTGTATCTGCTTGCCAACGACGGCATCAACATGAACGCAGCCTACGGCACCGCGCTCTTGCTGATGGTGATCA
>CABUGR010000309.1 GCA_902491135.1 uncultured Collinsella sp.
CCAACGACGGTATGGTTACCGCTGTTGCCATTGTCTCGCTCAAGCACAAGAAGATCGAGGCCATCGAGTTCTCGGGCCGCGGCGTCTCGTTTGCCATCGACGACCAGTTCTCCGAGGATGCCTCCGCGTCCATTATGAAGACGATCGAGAAGGGTAAGTTCAGCTTTACGAGCAGCGGTTCCGATGCCATTCGCAAGGCCGTGCGCGATTCGCTCTCCAACTTCATTTGGAGCCGTACGCGCACCCGTCCGATGATTATCCCGGTCGTCATGGAGGTTTAGTTTGGCGCGCGGATCTGCACAAAACGCCAAAGGCAATAAAGCCAACAACCAACCGGCATCTGCTAAGGGTGCCGGTTCCCATCTGCGTGCCAATAAGGGCCACGAGGCGGACTTCGACGATTTTGAACCCTTGGTGGAGCCGTCGGCCAACCGCGATATCGCCGGCGTGGTTATCGCCGTTTTGGCGATTGCGTCCTTCATTGCCGTGATTTCGCCGGCGACCGCACCCGTGACGGCTGCGGTTGCCGGTTTCTACCACCTAGGCTTTGGTCTGGGCGCCTACGTGCTGCCGATCGTCATTTTGCTGTTTGCCGCCACGCTCTTTTTAGGTGAGGACTCGCCGCTCAACATTCGCTCGGTCGCGGGCGGAGCCGTGGTCTTTATCGCCGTCGTCTCCATTCTTTCGCTGATGGTGCCGGGTACGAGCGACTCGTGTGACCTTATGTTTACGCCGCAAAATCTGTCCGCCTCGGGTGGCTACATCGGTGCGTTTATTGCGAGTGCGCTGCAGAATGCACTGGGTAAGCCTATCGCGATGGTGGTCCTGTTGGGTCTGGCCGTCGTTGGTTTTGTCATTATCGGCTTTTCGGTGGGTGGCGTGCTGCGCTCTGCTCGCGACCGTGCGGCCGATTTTGCCGAGCGCCGTCGTTCCGACGTCAACGCGAGCCCGTGGGGTGACGACGAAGCCCTGTCGGTGCCCGGCGTTGCCCGTCCGCACTTGAGCATTCTTCGTCAAAAGGGCTCCGATGCTGCCGTGACCACGGTTATGGGCAACGATGTGGACCCGGTTTTGGACGATGACGATGAGGACGATGACCCGTTTGTCGACGTGTCCGAGGCCGTGGAAGCTGAGCGGGCCAAGACCACACTGTTGCCGCGCCGCCATGCCAAGAAGGGCAAGGCTGCGCCCAAACTCAACACGAGCGAGCCCGACCCGTCTTGGTCCGATAGCGAGATTGAGCTCACCGAGGGCGATGACGAGGACGACGAGGCTCCGATTGAGACCGCAAAGACAACTTTGCTGCCGCGTTGCCATGCAAAGCGCGACCAGGTAACCGGTCAGCTTTCGATGGAAGACGACTCCGATAAGATCGACGAGTCCGAGCCGCCGTTTGCCGTGAATCCTGTCTCGGCAGCACCTCAGATTCCCGACTTCTTGAAGCATCCCAAGGTTGCCGATACGGCTGTCGCGGGCGCTGCCGAGGCGCCTACTTCTAGCGATGGGGGAGCGGTCAATGCCCCCGCGGATAACGAGGGCGAAGAAGAGGATGGCCTTAAGCTTCCGCCGCTCGAGATCCTGCGCGCCAACCCGCAGTCGGCTTCCGCCGCGTCCTCGGACAAAGAGCTTGAGCAGACTGCCGAGTCACTGCAGTCCACGCTGCTTGAGTTTGGCCGCAGTGCCCGCGTGGTCGGCTGGATCGCCGGCCCCACGGTGACGACCTTTAAGCTGCAACCTGGCGAGGGCGAGCGCGTGAGCAAGATTTCGAGCCTCGAGGACGATATCGCGCTATCGCTTGCTGCCCAGTCGGTGCGTATCTTTGCCCCGATCCCCGGCACCTCGCTTGTGGGTATCGAGATCCCCAATCGCAAGCGCCAGAACGTCAACCTGGGCGACGTGCTTCCCTATGTGAAGGGCGGTCCGCTCGAGCTCGCCATCGGCCGCGATGCCGAGGGCACGCCGGTCGTCGCCGACCTTGCCAAGATGCCCCACCTGCTGATCGCCGGTACCACGGGTTCCGGTAAGTCGGTCATGATCAACTCCATCATCACGACCCTGCTCATGCGCGCCCTTCCCGAGGATGTTCGCCTGATCATGGTCGACCCCAAGCGCGTCGAGCTTGCGGGCTATAACGG
>CABUGR010000310.1 GCA_902491135.1 uncultured Collinsella sp.
CCCGCGACCCCAACCTTGGCAAGGTTGTGCTCTACCAACTGAGCCATGTCCGCTTGCGGGTTATTAATTTACGCGAGTTGTCCAAAAGACGCAAGTACTTTTTTCAAAAAAGTTGCCTCCCGCATGTTCTTGGTAGCTAAACGCGCCAAAGCGATTGGCTAGGCACACGATTCGAGCGCTCCGCTAAACAGCTTCACCATCTGCACGCGCGTGCCGGCGCCATCCGTACGACGGGCAACCTCCACATTATCGACGAGCATGCGCATAAGCTTGATACCACGTCCGCGTTCCTCGGATGCCACCGGCTCGCTCGCCCCATCGATAGAATAGCCAGCGCCCCGATCAAGCACCTCGAGCACAACACGGTCCCCGTAGGCCTGAACCGTCAGGATACAGCCAACACCGCCCGCATGGTCATATGCGTTACCCAATGCCTCCCCCAGCGCCAATGCGACGTCATAACGTTCATCACGCCTCAGGGGAAGTGATTCGAGAAGCTCGGCCACACGGTGCCGATAATACGGGAGATTCTCGATGCCTCGCTGCACTTCGATGCTCTTGCCCCATCGTGGCAACTCTCCCACCGGAATGGCGGGAATCGACTCACGCGCCGGACCCGCAACATGAAGGATGTCGACAAGTCGGGCAATCTCCAAAAATCGAATGACCTCATCGGAGGCGTTAACGAGCGAAAGCAGGCCCTCTCGCCTCATGAGCTCTCTTGCACGTGTAAGCAAAAACGCCAAACCCGTCGAGTCGATAAAGCCCACGGCCTGGCAATTGATGATAACACGACGCACGCCCCGGTCGATCAAATTATCCAACCGTCGGCGCAGCACGGACACCGAGGCGATGTCGATATCGCCTGGTGGCGTCAGAACCGCTATGTCATTCCACTCATTCATACGACCATGGTTCCCCAAAAGAGCTCGCTCGATGCATACGTATCTGCAACAGCGCAGATTTTGCCCGTCAAGCATCGCGGTCTACGATCGACCCCGTAAAAACTCAAGGGAAACCAGCGCGATGTCATCGTCCAGCGCTGATTCGGTAAATCGGTCAAGCTCGCCCAAGACCTTGCCGCAGATTCCCGATACGCCCTCCCCCGAAACAGAAAGCAGAAGATCGCGCAAACGCTGCTCGCCAAAGAACGCTCCGGCGCGGTCGCGGGCCTCAATCGTTCCATCCGTATACATGAAGAGCATGTCACCGGGGGCGAACGTAAACACGCCTGTCTCGTACACCATGCTCTCAAAAGCACCGATTACGCCCGATTGGCATCCAAGCAGCTCGACCTCTCCCCCACGGGCCTCGCCGCCACCCAGCGGCATCGACTCTGGCCTAATGACCATGGTCGGAGGATGGCCCGCCGAACAATACGTTGCGCGTCCGGCTTTAAGGTCAATCTTGGCGATAAACGCCGTCACGAACGTCTCGACCCTCGAAAAGCCCATGAGCATGCTGTTAAGGGAGCGTACCATGCGGGCCGGTCCAGCGCCCTCCCAGGCATATGCCGTCAGGGCCGTCTTGACGAGCGCGGACATCGATGCGGCCTCAATGCCTTTGCCAGACACATCACCCAGAATCATGACGGCGCAATCGTCGGGAAGTCGGATGAGCGTATAGAAATCGCCGCCGACCAACGCCGAGTTCGTGGCCGACAGGTACACCGAATCGGTTGCGATACCCGGAACATCCCCCAGGGAATTTCTCATGCCGATCTGGAGGGTCTGAGCGATATGGCGCTCCTCGCGCTTTTGAGATTCGCCTTCGTAGATCAGTTCAAAGTCATGCGCCAAGTGCACCAAGCAGTCATATTCAAGGTCATCAATCGGCTCTTGGCTGCCATCACGAAGCAGCAGCGCGCGCGTCGTCGGCCCCTTCGCAACAGAAGCAGGAACAATCGCGTCGTTACTGTGCTTGCCATCACCCTCAGAGCGCGGGCGCCCCGCCTCGATGCCGGAGTCGACGTAGAGGCCCTGACAAGGCAGACCATGCGCCCTAAGCCAGCCTCCCATAGGCATCGATTCGTCAACGCGAGTTATACGGACGTGTTTAAGGTCCTCGGCACTCGTGCCGCCCAAAACAGATGCCTCAAAGCCGTCAGGGCCAGCTCCCAGAC
>CABUGR010000311.1 GCA_902491135.1 uncultured Collinsella sp.
TGGTCGTCAGAAGATATTGACCTGGCATGGCTTTGCGGCCTGCTACACGATATGGGCCGCTTTGAGCAGCTGCGACGCTGGGACACCTTTAAGGACGCCGAGAGCATGAGCCATGCGGCGCTGGGCATCGAGGTCCTCTTTGGCGAGAATCCCGCCGATGCACCCGCCGTAACGAGCATCCGCGACTTTATCGATGACCCGGCAGAAGATGAGCTCATCCGAGCGAGCATTGCCTATCACAGCGATTTCCGTCTACCCGCGCAGCTCGACGAGCGCACGCGGAGCTTCTGCGATATCGTGCGCGATGGCGACAAGATCGACATTATGCGCACCATCGCCGACAGCACTGTCGACACTATCCTCAAGGTGGACGAGAAGACGTTTCTCGGCAGCCGTTTCTCGTCGCCGACACTTGCCGCCTTTGACGAGCACCGCTGCGTCGCACGCGATGAGCGCAACGAGCCGGCGGACTACCTGGTGGGACTCATCTGCTTTATGTTTGAGCTCGTCTATCCAGCGAGCCGCACGCTGGCGCGCGAGCAGGGCGATATCTACCGCCTGCTCGACGCGCCCTTTGGCATTACGCGGCCCTTTACCGACCCCGCCACGCAGGCGACTTGGAGCCGCCTTAAGGACGAGATGCGCGACTGGCTGGCGCGCGCCTAGCGCTCAAGCTGGGCCAGCAGTTCCTCGACGACCTCGACGGTATCGCCGACAACCTTGTACTGGGCAGCACCAAAGATGGGGGCATCCGGGTCCTCGTTGATGGCGATAATGCACTCTGCCCCACCGATGCCGGCAAGATGCTGGATGGCGCCCGAAACACCGATACTCACGAGAAGCTTGGGCGAAACCGATACGCCGGTCTGGCCAATCTGATGGCGATACTCCAACCAGCCGGCCTCCACGACAGGTCGCGTGCAACCAAGCTCGGCTCCCAGAGCCTCGGCGAGCCTTCGCATCAGGGGCAGATTCTTCTTGGAGCCAATGCCGCGGCCCACCACGACCAAGCGCTCGGCATCGGCGATCGAGGCCTGCTGCCTCCACTCCTCGGCGGGAATCGAGATCTCGACACGAGCCTTAGCATCATCCGCAAGCGATATCTGGGTGATCGTGCCGGAGCGGTCGTAGTCAAAGTCGGGCGCCTTAAAGATGCCGGGACGAACCGTTGCCATCTGGGGACGATGATTGGGGCAGACGATGGTGGCCATCAGGTTGCCGCCAAACGCCGGACGCGTCTGTTGCAGCAGTCCCGTCTCCGTATCCATCGAAAGTACGGTGCAGTCAGCCGTAAGGCCCGTCTGCAAGCGCACGGCAACGCCGGGTGCCAGTTCGCGGCCAAAAGCGGTCGCACCGTATAGGATGGCCTCGGGTTTGCGTTCGGCTACCAAATCGCAGATCAAGCGGGCGTAGACCTCCGCATCGTTTTGGCGCAGGCGCTCGTCGCGACAGGCCAGGACTTCGTCGGCGCCCGCGCAAACCAGATGCTCCAGGTCGCCGAGAGAACCCTCGGGACCCATACCGATCAGTGCCACCAGACGGCAGTCGCGAGCATCGGCAAGCTCGCGGCCCTTGCCCATAAGCTCATAGGCAACGGGAGTCACCGTATCGTGCTCGTCGGTCTGTGCGAATACCCAAATGTCTCGATATGCATCAAGGTCCACCGCACCAGCGGCCTCGTCACGCTCGATCGAGATAGCGTTGACAGGGCAGGCGTCGACGCACCCACCGCATAGGATGCAGCCGTCGGTTACGCGGGCGCATCGGCTGGGTCGCTCGCCTTCCACTACGATGCCGCCCGAGGCACAGGCGCGAACGCAGCGACCGCAGCCGATACAGGCTTCGCTATCGATAATCAGTCCGCTCATCTATGCCATCCCCTCGATAATCTTGGCAAGCTTTGCCGCCTGCTCGGACGCCGTCCCCTCAACGGCCTCGCACGTTTGGTCACGGTCGGGCACAAACGAGCGCACGACCTGTGTCGGCGACCCGGCAAGACCGCAACGCGCGGGGTCGGCGTTCACGTCGGCGGCACTGACCACGCACACGTCCGCCTCCTCCGCCGCGCGAATACCGGCAATACTCGGCATACGCAACTGGCCAATC
>CABUGR010000312.1 GCA_902491135.1 uncultured Collinsella sp.
TAAAGCCCTCCCAAATAGCGCTCGTATGCACGGGCACTAGCGGGTTGGCTTCCTCATCCCAGTCGTTAAATTCACCAATGACGTGGACGCTCTTTACGTCGGGCGCCCAAACGCAAAAGCGCCAGCCGCGCGTTCGCTGCTGCGTGTCGGGATGCGCGCCCATCTTTTCCCAGCTGCGCTCCCACATTCCAATGCCAAACAGGTAGACATCGTCCTTGGAAAGTTCCGGTGCGTGCGGTGCGGCTTTACGGGTAGCGGGCTTTTTGGTTGCTGGCTTTAGCTTAGTATCGCTCACGTTTGATCCCATCATGACGCGGCAGCGTGTTGCCTTGGTGACTAGATGCGAAAGGTCCAAGGCTGCACGAATCGAAGGGACGGCGAAGTTTCAGTGATTCGTTCCACCTCGCGTGCTCGGTGGAACTTTCGGCAGAAACTACGATAACACCTGTGCGTTAGTTTTATGGACGAAAGCGGATTTGCGGGGGCGTTTAATCGGTAAGCGACATGTTTATACCACTGGCAGAATTGCTGTGGTAAAACTCTTGACAGTTTTACCAATTAGGGTTCCAAAATTGTTAGCCTGACGTTTGGTAAAACTTTTTTAGCAGGTTGTTTACCATTTGACATCGAAAGGTACGTTTATGTCCCATACCGCCGCTCCCAAGGTTGCTTTTATTTTCGATTGCGACGGCACACTGGTTAATAGCACCCCCGTTTGGGCCTATGCCCAGCCCGAATTATTGCACCGCCACGGTGTCGACGTGACGGTCGACGATTTTGCCCAGTTTGAGCATCTTTCGCTCGAGGACGAATGCCAGGCCTACCACGACACGTGGGGCATTGGCGATAATGGCGAGGAGCTCTACCGCGAGCTGAGCGGCATCCTGATCGATGGCTACTCCAAGGTGCCGCCGCGCGAGGGCCTGCTTGCATTTTTGAAGCAGGCGAAGGAAGCCGGTATTGCCATGTGCGTCGCCACGTCCACGCCGGCCGAGTTGGTTACGTCTGCGCTTGCGGGCGCCGGGCTCGATGCCTACATGGAGTTTATTACCACCACGGGCGAGGCGGGACGTTCCAAGCAGTTCCCCGACGTATACGAGCTGGCGCTGCGCCGTTTGGAGGAGCGTCACGGGCACAAGTTTGAGCGCGCATGGGTGTTTGAGGATGCGGTCTTTGGCCTTAAGAGCTCCGACGCCGCCGGTTTTAAGCGTGTAGGTATTTATGACCCACACGGCCGCATGAAGCGGGACGATGTGCGCGCCAACTGCGATATCTTTATTGACAGCTATGAGGAGCTGGATTTGGATCGCGTTCTTGCGTATGAAGGTTAGGCGAAGGCTGTGGCTTGCAAAGTATTAGTGGTCTGCGGCTCACCTGTGGTGGCGAGTGCGGATCTGTTGCGTAGGCTCGCGGGGGAGTGCGACCACGTTGTCGCCGTGGACCGCGGCCTGGATGCGCTGCTGGGAGCGGGGCTGGGCTGCGACGTTTATGTGGGGGATGCCGACACGGTGAGCGATGCAGGTCGCGCGCTGGTCGATGCCGCTACCGACTTTGAAGTTGAGCGCCACGACCCGTACAAGGACTATACCGATCTAGCACTGGCCCTCGATTCCGTTCGCCGCCGCTGGCCGGGTGCCGAAGTGGTTGCGAGCTGCGCCACCGGCGGCCGTCCTGATATGGCGCTTTCCGTACTGGGCTTGCTCGCGGGCTACGATGACGCCCCAGTCTGGATTGCCGAGGACAAGGTAGTCGCCCGCATCCTTCACGGAGGCGAGTCGTGGACCATCGAAGGCGCCGAAGGCAAGACGTTCTCCATCATCGCCATAGCCCCTGGGACGGTAGTAAGCGAACACGGACTAGAGTGGGAACTAGATCACAGCACCCTGGGCCTGTTGGCCGACACGGGCATCAGCAACGTCGTCAGGTCAACAGCCACGATTCAAGTCCATACCGGCACTGCCATCGCTTACCTATATCATTAGGCATTTAGAGTCTGACCAAAAAAGTCCTTGCACGTCGCGCCAACTTCCCCTATAGTATTTCGTCGTCACGGGGGCGTAGCTCAGCTGGGAGAGCGCTTGACTGGCAGTCAAGAGGTCAGGG
>CABUGR010000313.1 GCA_902491135.1 uncultured Collinsella sp.
GACGGCCTTAAGACCGGCGGCGTCGAGTTTGCCCGCAGCGTAGTCGGTACGGGCGTCCTTCACGGCCTGCGGACGAAGAAAGCTGCCGACGATATCGGCGCGAAACGGCGCGTTCGGTTGAATCGAAGCACTCATAGATATCTCCCTTTGCATTGGTTGCTTTGCTGGGACAGAGTATGAGCGCTCATGTGGTCATCGTAAAATATATGTTTCCTATATCAGTTTGGACTGCCGTAAAGAGATTTGACCCGTGCAGAACGCAGCAGTCTAGATATGCTGACGAATCGCGTCGATATAGGCCTGCCCATAGCGCGTAAGTGTCGTGTTCTTGCGCGTGATGATGCCAATCTCCATGTACTCGTCCACGTCGAGCGGAATCGAGATAATGCCGGGGCCGTTGAGCTCGTGGCTGATCACGCCCGAGCATACCGTGTAGCCGTTGAGGCCCATGGCCAAATTGAACAACGTCGCACGGTCGCGCACGCGGATATTTTTGCGACGCTCGAACGTCGAAGTCAGCTCCTCGGAATAGTAGAACGAGTTATAACTGCCCTGCTCATAGGACAAGAACGGGTAGTCTTCCAAGTCCTCGAGCGTCACGCTGGCGCAGTCCGCCAGTGGATGGTCGGCGCATACAAAGACATGCGGCGCGGCGCAGAAGAGTCCCTCGAATACGAGCTCGTTGGCGGCGAGCATGCGCTCGATAACCTCGCGGTTATGCTCGGATAAGTACAGGATGCCCAGTTCGCTTTTCATATGCGCGACATCCTCGATAATCTCGTGAGTCTGCTCCTCGCGCAGGGTGAAGTCGTAACGCGCGGCATCGAACTCGCGGATCACGTCGACAAACGCGTTGACGGCAAAGGAATAATGCTGGCAGCTCACACTAAAGTGCGGCACCTGCTCGGATGCGCCCTTGTACTTGCCCTCGAGCAGGTCGGCCTGGTCGAGTACCTGGCGCGCATAGCCCAAGAAGGTCTCGCCCTCCTCGGACACAATGACACCCTTGTTGGTGCGCTCAAAGATATGCACACCCATCTCGTTTTCGAGATCGCGGATCGATGCGGTAATCGAAGGCTGCGACACAAAGAGCCGGCGCGAGGCCTCGGTAATGCTGCCGCATTCGGCAACTTTGACGACATATCTGAGCTGCTGAAGCTTCATAGCTTTCTCCCTAGACGTTCGTGACGTCGAAACCTGTCACATCCATCTGACGCATAAACGGCGGCATTTCCCCCGTCGCAGCGCAGGCGGCAATCTGATGCAGAGCCCCGGCGACCGCATCGTCTGCCGCAGCGCCGATATGCCAGCGCGCGGCAGCCGTGACAGCCTCGTTGGCATTGGCGACTGCAACGGAGTTGGGAACGGCATCGATCATGGGCAGATCGTTATCGGAATCGCCAAATACGGCCACCTCATCGGGCGTCAGGTCCAAAGCGCGCGCCAACTCCAGCGCAGCGCAACCCTTGTCCCAACCTGCTGGAAGGATGTCAAACAGGCGCACTCGGTTGTTGGGAAACACAAGCGAGAGTTCCGGCACCTCAACGGCAACGCGCTCGCGTAGCTCCGCGAGCTCCTCACGCGAACGGGCACTCCAGATATTCGCCTTGAACACCGGCACTTCATCAACGACGGGACGGCACGGGGCCTCTTCGCCTTTGAGCCATGCGTTGCCGCCCGACTCCATGGCGCGACGAACGCGCTCGGGATCACTCGTCACGCAATAGGCATCGTTGCCCCAAAAGTCATCGCCCAGGCTATAGACTTTTAAAAATGTATCGTCGGTCTCTTGCTCCAGATAGTCGGCCAAACACATCAGAGCATCGTTGTCGATTGCGTGCGAGGCGACTACTTCGCCGCCGACAAACATCACCTGGCCGTTACAGAACGCGCCAGTCGAAAAACACTCGGAACGATTTTTGAACATCCAGCCCATCGCGGACGGCTGACGACCCGAAACCGGACCAAAGTGCAGACCCGCCGCTTGCATGGCATGAATACCCTCGATGGCGTAGTCGCTGGCGCCGTCATGCCCGGCTGGAATCAGCGTATCGTCCATATCGGTCAGCACAAGTTTGATCATGAGGTCCCCATTC
>CABUGR010000314.1 GCA_902491135.1 uncultured Collinsella sp.
GCCTCGCCGGCAGCAACGCCGGTGTGACGGATGGCGTCGAGCAGCGACGTCTTGCCGTGGTCGACGTGGCCCATGACGGTGACGACCGGGGCGCGCGGCTTAAGGTCGGCGGGATCGTCGTAGAACGAGAAGGTGTTCTCCTCCTCGGGGGTGATGATCTTAATCTGACGGCCCAGGTCGTCGGCAACGAGCTCGACAAGGTCGTCGGACATGGACTGCGTCATGGTGAGCGGCGTACCCAGCAGGAACAGGCGCTTGATGATGTCGTTGGCGGGAACGTCGAGCGCCTCGGCGAGCTCCTGGACGGTAACGCCCTGGGAGACCTTGATGGCGTCGAGGTCCTCGGGGTTCACGCCCTGGGCCAGCGCCTCCTCTATCTTGCGCTCCTCCTGAGCCTTGGCAGCCTCGCGCTCGCGCTTCTCCTTGCGCTTCTTGCGGCGACCGGTGGACTCGCGAGAGGCCTCCTCGACGGCGGCACGAGCCTCCTCGAGCACCTTCTCGCGGCTGTACTCCTCGGCCTCGCGAGCCATACGGCTGTAGTGGTCCTCTTCGTTGTTGTGACCGCCCTTACGCTTCTTGCCCTTACCCTGCTTATCGGGGTTGGGGAAGTCCATGCCGGCAGCGACGTTGTTGCTGGCGTTGGTGCGATGGCTGTGCGAACGGCTCTCGGAGGCGTTGCGCTCGGAGTTGTTGTCGGATGCGTTACGATCGTTACGACGGCCACCGCGGCGGTCGTTGTTGCCGCCACGACGGTTACCGCGCTCGGCGGCGCGCTCGGCCTTGGCCTTGTCCTCGGCGTCCTTCTTCTCCTTGAGCACAGTCTCCTGTGCGGCGATCTGGTCAAGCAGCGAACGGAAGCGCGAACCGGAGTCGGAAGCGGGAACGGCGCGGCGCTGGGCCTCGCGGGCAGCCTCCTCCTTCTCGCGGGCAAGGCGCTCCTGCTCGGCCTTCTTCTTGGCCTCGGCCTCGGCGCGGGCAGCCTCCTCGGCAGCCTGGGCTGCGGCAAACTGGCGACGCTCCTCCTCGCGTGCCTTCTCGGCGGCGATGCGCTCGCGCTCGGCCTCGGCGGCGCGTGCGGCCTCCTCGGCGGCAGCTGCCTGCTCCTCGGCCTGCTTGGCGGCCTCGACTTCCTGAGCGCGGGCCTCGATCACCGAGGCGAGCTGCTTGCGGACCATGGCGACATAGGCGTCCTCCAAGGTGGAGGAAGCGGACTTAGCGGGAATCTTCATATCGGCGAGATGACCCATCAGTTCCTTGGAGGTCATGCCGAACTCTTTGGCCAGGGTGGACACACGGACTTTTGCCATATGACTTCACCTACCCTTTCTGGCACCTTGGGTGCCTAGAGACTGAACGAGCGTGGGAGACGCGCCGGGACCCACCCGGCGCGACCGCGCGCTAGATCAGGTCCTCCGCATCATCGAAGGCGTCGGTGTCGTGGACACCGCAGAAACGGGAGCCGGGACGAGCCTGGTTGCGGCACTGGACGCCGTCCTCGGACACATACTCGCAGCGGCGGACGTCCTCGTCCTCCTCGTCACCGATCAGGTCGGCGGCGGGCTCCTCGTGAACGGGAACATTCTTGAGGATGTCGGCGGCAAGCGTCTCAGACTTGATGTCGATGTGCCAGCCGGTCAGGCGCGCGGCGAGGCGGGCGTTCTGGCCCTCCTTGCCGATGGCGAGGGACAACTGGTCGTCGGGCACGATGACGCCGGCGTAGGCCTTCTCCTCGTCGATGAGGACGCGGGTGACCTTAGCGGGCGACAGGGCGTTGGCGACGTAGACGGCAGGATCGGCATCCCACAGGATGACGTCGACGCGCTCGCCACGGAGCTCGCCCACGACAGCGCGAACACGGCTGCCCTTGGGGCCGACGCAGGCGCCCACGGGATCCAGACGGTCGTCGAGCGAGTGGACGGCGACCTTGGAGCGCTGGCCGGGCTCGCGGGCGATCGACTTGATCTGGACGGTGCCCTCATAGATCTCGGGCACCTCCTGCTCAAACAGACGACGCATGAGCTCGGGGTGGGTACGGGAGATGACAATCGGCGGAC
>CABUGR010000315.1 GCA_902491135.1 uncultured Collinsella sp.
CCCAGGGAGCCGTTAATGCGGCGCAGTGCATCGGCCAAGAACGTCGACATGGCGCCCTGCTTGGTCTCGGAGCCAACCTCCTCGTTATCAAAGCAGCAGAAGACCGAAACGTCGTGCGCGTTCTCGGCACCCAAAAATGCCTGCAGCGAGGTGTAGGCGCAGGCCAGGTCGTCGAGCTTGGGCGTCGAAATAAACTCGTCGGCCCAGCCCCAAATGCGCGCATCCTGGCGATTGACCAGGAACAGATCGCGGCCCAGAATTTGCTCGGGCTCAACATCCAGCTCGTCGGCGATCAGAGCATCAAAGTCGCCCTGCTTAAGGTCACCAGCGCTGATGAGCGGGCACAGGTCGACGGCGCGGTTGGGCGCAAAGCCCTCATTAACGCCACGATTCATATGGATGGCAAGGCTCGGGATAATAGCGACCTCGCGCTCGGTGGCAAGCAGACGGCTCTCAATACGTTCGCCCTCGCGCACCAGCACGCGGCCCGCGAGTGCCAGCGGACGGTCGAACCAGGTGTAGTCGATCATGCCGCCGTATGCCTCGGTGTTCAGGCGCAGCGTCTCGCCTGCGCCATCGAGCTCGGGCACGGCCTTGACCTTAAACGTCGGCGAATCGCTGTGCGACGCCGTGAGCTGAAAATGATAGTCGCCGGCAACGCCGTCCTCGCCCCACGTTGCGGCCAGGTCCTCGCCCACCTTAAAGGCAACAACGCTCGAGGTGTTGCGCTGCGTGTAATAACGCCCGCCCGGCTCGATATACCATGCCGCGTTCTCGGGCAGGTAGGTAAAGCCCGCCTCGTCGAGCTCGGCCATAATGGTCGCCGCCGTATGGAACATGCTGGGGCATGCCTCGATAAAGTCGATGAGGTCGTTGGCGGCCTCGATATCGTCGGCCGTCACGTGCACGCGCTCGGGCGTTTCCTGATCCGTCATGCTCTCCCCTTTCGCTGGGTTGATGGTCCCCTCCAGCATCCCCCGCCACGCCAGCGCCGCGCTCTTCATTCCATGTTTAATCCCGCGCCACTCACCAAGTTGAGCCATCATGCCCGTGCACCTTTTGCGACAATTACGCTAACAGGACGAGAGGAGCCGCCATGAAGCCACGTAACATTGCCATCGCCTGCGGTGTCGCGGGAGTCGCCGTCGGCCTTGCCGCTGCCACCGGTATCGTTTATCACAAGCAAATCAAGTCCGCCGCGTCGCTCAAACGCTTGACCGGCCACGGGGATGGCTATGACCTGTACGCAATCGACATCGCCTACGACTACGATCTTGATCGCATCATCGCCGCTGGCGTGCGCGACGACCAGGCCTACATCGATGCCGTGGTGGCGCAGGTGCTGCCCGGTGTGCCGGTACATGTCCAGGCGCCCCAGTTTGCCTGCAGCGCTTTTGTCGCCGTAGATGCCGAAGGCCGCGTGCGCACCGGTCGCAATTACGACTTTAAGGACGACACCTCGGCGCTGTTGGTGCGCAATCGCCCACGCGGCGTCTATGCCTCCATCGGCTTTGCCGCCCTTAACAACCTGGGCGATAACACTCCGCTTGACTCCGTCGGCGGACGCGCCGCCGCACTCATGGGCCCGTTTGCCCAGCTCGACGGTGTTAACGAGTGCGGCGTGTCCATTGCCGTACTCACCCTGGATTCCAAGCCCTGTGACCAGGACACGCAACGGCCCGTCATCAACACTTCGCTCGCCATCCGTCTGGTGCTCGACCGCGCGGCTACCACGCAGGAGGCCGTAGACCTGCTTTCCGCCTACGACATGCACGCCATGGCAGGACGCGATTACCACTTCTTTATCAACGACGCCGCCGGTGACGCGCGGGTGGTGGAGTGGGATCCGCGCGACCCCGACCGTGCTTTCAAAGCGACTCCTATACGCCAGGTTACGAACTTCTACGCCTGCTATGGAGACGAAGTACTGCCCAATCAAAAGAATGGCGAGCTGGGCCATGGTAAGGAGCGCGCCGTCGCAATCGCCGATGTCCTTGACGCCCATGTCGGTGCCCAGGACGAAATGATTGCCTGGGAAGCCCTGCGCG
>CABUGR010000316.1 GCA_902491135.1 uncultured Collinsella sp.
CTCGTCGGTCTCGTAGCCCTCATAGGGATCGGCATCCCAGTTCTCGATGTTGCCGATGCCGACGGTGTCGATGTGGGAGTCGATGGCGATGATCTTGTCGCCCTCGCCCATAAAGCCCATGACGTTGCCCAGACCGTCGACCTTGACCTCGTCATAGCCAAGGCTCTCCATCTCGGCCTTGATGCAAGCGACAACCTCGCCCTCCTCGCAGGACTCAGAGGGATGGGAGATCATAGCGCGCAGGAAGCGAGTCATATCAGCGCGGTGAGACTCAGCAGCAGCCTTGATAGCGTCGAAATCGAGTTCTTTAGCCATTGTTCATAACCTTTCAAACGAAGGAATCTACCTGTGAGGTGGCGGAGCGATACCTATTTACTCCGCCCAGTATTAGCAAGTGGGGTATTCGCCCTCCCAGACGATGCGACGGTACTGATCCGGGTCCGTGTCACCTTCCGTGGAGAAGCAGAGCACGGAGCTCGTCTTGTCCAGGCCGATGAGCTCCTTGAGCTCGGCGTACTCGGGATCGAGCATGAGGGTCTCGACCAGGCCGGTGGTCACTGCGCCGGACTCGCCGGAAATGACGCGCGGGTCACCCTTCTCGGGAGCACCCAGGGTGCGCATGCCGCGAGCGGTGACCCAGTCGGGGCAGGACACGAAGGCGGTGGTGTGGTTGCGCAGGATATCCCAGCCCAGGATGTTGGGCTCGCCGCAGCACAGGCCGGCCATGATGGAGGGCATGTCGCCGTCCACGATGCGCGGGTCGCCGTCGCCGGCGGCAGCGCCCTTGTACAGGCAGGCGGCCGGAGCGCACTCGACCACAACGAAGGTCGGCGGGTTATCGGGATACAGGTTGGTGAAGTAGCCCACCACGGCGCCGGCGAGCGAGCCGACGCCAGCCTGGACAAAGACGTGCGTCGGGCGGTTGATGGCCATCTCGCGCAGCTGCTCGGCAGCCTCGGAAGCCATGGTGCCGTAGCCCTCCATGATCCAGGACGGGATCTTCTCGTAGCCCTCCCAGGCGGTGTCCTGAACGATGACGCCGCGCTCGCAGGCATCGGCCTCGGCGGCGGCCATGCGCACGCACTCGTCGTAGTTGACCTCTTCGATGGTCACCGTGGCGCCCTCGGCGGCGATGTTATCGAAGCGGGGCTTGGTGGAACCCTTGGGCATGTGCACGACGGCCTTCTGGCCCAGCTTGTTGGCAGCCCATGCCACACCGCGGCCGTGGTTGCCGTCGGTGGCGGTAAAGAAGGTGGCCTGGCCAAAGTCCTTGGCAAGCTGATCAGAGGTCAGGTAATCGAAGGTGCACTCGGCAACGTCCTTGCCGGTCTCGTCGGCAATGTAGTTGGCCATGGCAAACGAGCCGCCCAGGACCTTAAAGGCATTGAGGCCAAAGCGATAGCTCTCGTCCTTAACGCACAGGTTGGACAGGCCCAGGCGCGCGGCCTGGCCATCCAGGCGGGCAAGCGGAGTGACGGTGTACTGGGGGAACGACTGGTGGAAGGCGCGGGCCTTCTTCACGTGGTCGAGGCTCATGATTCCCAAGTGCTTGTCATCGCTCTTGGGCATCGTGTTGCCCGCCCACTGGATCTTATCGGCCATACGGTGAACTCCTTAAGTCCTCTCTTGCCGGCCCCCGCATACGCGTTTCAGCCCGATCCCATTCACACGGCTGAACTTTTATGTGGATGCCAAACAAAAAGTTTGTTAGTAATGTTCTATCACACTTTTTGACTGGCATACCTAACGAATTGTTTGTTGCCGTAATCGGTACTTTTTCGCCGCCGAACGGTCATGAATTGCCTTGTTGATGGATTTGTTTGCGGTCATGTGTGGTTTATGGCACAGTGAGCCCAAACTAATTTTTAGGAAGGTACCCATGACCCCCGCACAGATCGAGTTTTATAAGCGCCTCGCACACGGTCTGGCGCTCCAATTTGGCCCCAACTGCGAAGTCGTCGTCCACGATCTGGAGACCGAGGACGTGGACCACTCCATCGTAGTGATCGAAAACGGCCACGTCAGCGGGCGCAAACTGGGTGACG
>CABUGR010000317.1 GCA_902491135.1 uncultured Collinsella sp.
CCGGTCTTTTTGATTTCGCTCAAGGCGGGCGGCGTGGGCCTTAACCTGACGGCGGCCGATGTGGTGATTCACTACGACCCGTGGTGGAACGTGGCCGCGCAGGACCAGGCGACCGACCGTGCGCATCGTATTGGCCAGCAGCATACCGTGACCGTGTACAAGCTCATCGCCAAGGACACGATCGAGGAGCGCATTATGCAGATGCAGGAGTCCAAGCGCGACCTGGTCAACAGCGTACTCGGCGGCGACGGCATCTCGTCGGCGTTGTTTACCCGCGAAGATGTTCTGGCGCTGCTGGGCGGCGACGGGCGCTAGCCGCGCGCGGGGTGGGACTGCTGGAGTGGGCAGGACGGTCGACGCATTTTGGCCCGACCGCTTGCCTGATCCGTTATGTGTTCATTTGCAATGCCGTGGATGGTTTGTCTGCCTTTGGGCATAAGAACCATCAAGAACATTTGCACATCAGCAAAGGAGAACATCATGGCGAAATTCTTTAAGGACCCCGACGGCAAGCTCATCGCCGCCCTTGGCGACGACGTTGCGACCCCTGCCGGTTGCACGGAGCTGACCGCAAACACTGAGGACGCGGCGCACGAGAAGCACGTGCCTGTTGTCGAGACCGAGCGCGACGGTCACGTGATTCGTGCACGCGTTGGCTCGGTCGAGCACCCCAGCCTGCCCGAACACTACATTGAGTGGATTGCGCTTGAGGCCGAGGGCCGCTTAGAGGTTCATTACCTTGAGCCCGGCATGAAACCCGCGACGTTTTTCGCGGGCGGCTCCAAGACCGGTACCGTCTATGCCTACTGCAACCTGCACGGGCTGTGGTCCGCGACATTCTAGGAGCGCGCCCCCGCTCGGGGTATCATAGCTAGCATATGCACATGCAAGCGCCGGCTGCATTATGCGGTCGGCGCTTTTACTACGATTTCGATGGTTTACGACGGAAAGGGCTGAGCCATGAAGCTCGCGCTTGCACAGATCGATATGCGCCTTGGGGATGTTGAGGGCATTTGCGGCCGCATCGAGGACCAGGCTCGTCTGGCCCACGAGCGCGGGGCGCGCGTGCTGTGCGTTCCGGCTCCGCTCTTTATGGGCGCCATGCCCGGTGGCCTGGTGGGCGCTGCCGACTTTGAGCACGACGTGCTTGCCGGTTTGACTGGTGTCGCCGAGCGTATCCAGGAGCTTGACATGATCTGCATCGTGCCCGCGGCGGTTTCGTTTGAGGGCCAGCCGCTGCTCGACTACATGATGCTCAAGGACGGTCATGTGGTGCCGGCGCGTTCGAGCATTGCCCTGCAGCGTGGCGAGAACAACGACACACGTTGGGCGCCGCCGGTGTTCGACGTGGACGGCGTGCGCATCGCCGTGATTTTTGACTTGGACCGCGAACTCGAGATGCTGCCGACCGGTGTTGACCTCATTGCGTATTTCCAATTCAACGCGTTTGACATGACCGACCGCGAGACTGCCGCCATTGCCGCCGTTCGCAGCGGCGCCTACCGCAAGATCGCATCCAAGCGCAGCGTGTGGTTTGCCTGCATGGCGCCGGTCGGTGCCTATGACGAGTCGGTGTATACCGGCGGTTCGTTTGTGCTCGACGACTGCGGTCGCGTGGTGGCCCAGGCGCCGTGTTTTGAGGAGAGCCTGCTGGTTCAGGAGATTCAGCGCGGCGTGATGCTCGATGCCCTGGAAGATCACGAACTGCCCGAGTTCCGTTCCGAGGAGTGGCTGTGGCAGGCGCTGGTGCTCGCCGTGCGCGACAACGCCCGAGCCCACGGTGCGTCGCGTGCTGTGGTGGCACTCGAGGGTGACTTGCCGTCGTCCCTGCTGGCGGCGCTGGCCGTCGACGCTCTGGGCCCGCGCAATGTGATTGGCCTGGTGCTGGGGCGCAACCGTATCTTTACGCCGGCGCAGGAAGAGGCCGAGGCTGCCCGCTGTGCCGCCGTCCGCGCCATCGCCGAGCGTCTGCACATTCGCACTGTCGAGCGCGATGCACCGGATGCGGCGCGTGTGCTCGATCGCGACGTGTCGGCGGG
>CABUGR010000318.1 GCA_902491135.1 uncultured Collinsella sp.
TATCCAGATTCCTTTCTTATCAGGAAACATATCTCATTATAGGCATGCTCGCAGCCGTAGCGGTTAGGGGTGCCAGCGGATAGCTGGGGGTTCCAGCGAAGGAAAGAAGCGGGTCCCCAGGACATTCAAGATTCGAGGTCTAATACTTTTCCGAGAAGTGAACGAGTGAAATCGGACCCCCGAAGCATCGACACTTTAAAGGTGTGGTTTCCTGCGGTTTTGACGTTGGAATCCTGCGATTTTGCTACTGGAAAATGCGGATGCTCCAGGGGTCCAAAAGCAGACGTTCACTTCGCGGAAAAGTATTAGACCTCGATAGCGGGGGATGGGGTGCCGGCGCAAAACGGCGTCAAGGGTTGGTCGAGCAGGTGAGTTCTCCATTGATGTCCGCACGACATGTGACACTTACCTTACCGTCCTGCTCTGCCGCGGCGGCATGCATCTGAACAATGACCCTCTAAGGAGTTCGATTTTGATGAGCGACAACACCAGGCATCTCGCAAAGAAGTGCGTCAAGGACGCGGGGCCGTGCCTCGCGTTGTGCCTTGCCGGCGCAGCGGTCGCGCTGTTGACTGTTCTGGGGCCGTTCGACGTGCTCCGAAGTGCCAGCTCTCTGCGTGTTTGCATGGCCCTTGCCGGTGCCATGATGACCGGCGGCGTGCTCGATCTGATTTTTTGGGTGTTTGACCCGTTTGGATGGAAGAACGAGGAGTAAGCCCTAAGGGATGGAAGGGCTGGAACGGCTAGCTTAGTGATCGTGCAAAATGTGGGCTAGCGACTTGCAGGGAAGTGGTGATCCGATGACGGTCTATGTGACGGGCGATATTCACGGCGGCCTTGACATGCAAAAGCTGCGCGACTGGGACCTTGGGGATAGTCTGACGGGCGACGACTATCTGATTATCGCGGGCGACTTTGGCTTTCCGCGGGATTTCTCTGCCGAGGAATGTGCCGACATCGCTTGGCTGGAGTCGCGCCCCTATACCGTGCTTTTTGTCGACGGTAACCACGAGCGTTTCGACCATTGGGCGGAGCGACCCATGGAGCTGTGGCACGGTGGGCTGACGCAGCGCCTGTCGGACACTTCTCCCATACGGCGCCTGGCGCGTGGCGAGATTTTTGAGCTCGACGGCTCAACGATTTTTACCATGGGCGGCGCCACGAGCGTGGATAAGGAATACCGCATTCCGTATTCCAGCTGGTGGCCGCAGGAGCTGCTGGACGAGCGCAACTTTGAGGAGGCGCGGACAAAGCTCGACAGCGTGGGCTGGAAGGTCGACTACGTGATCACCCACACCTGCTCCACGCGCATGCTTTCGCCCACGCTCTATCCGGCACCCGGCTGGAATTGCCCCGCCATTGATCGGCTTACGGCATTTTTCGATGAGCTGGAAGAACGCTTGGACTTCAAGCGCTGGTACTACGGCCATTTTCATCGCGACGCCAACCCGGCCGAGCGCCATACCGTGCTCTACGACTGTATCGTTCGCCTGGGCGACGAACTCCAGCCCTGGGATGTTGCGTAGCGGCAAGGCGTTTGGCTACTCGGCCGTTACGGTGATGTTCTCCCGGTGTGCGCGGATGACGTCCCAGCTAAAGTGCTCGACCAGTTGCTCGGCAGAGCGCGGTGTGGTGTCCGGTGCGATGCCTGTTTGACCGGCGAGCCAGCCCAGCAATGCCTCGGGTGTGCCAAAGCGGGCGCGGAGCTCGCCCAGGTCCAGATCGCGATCACGCTTGGAAAGGCGGCGGCCGTCCGGCGACATGAGCAGCGGAATGTGCGCGTAGTGCGGCGTGGGAAGTCCCAACAGATGCTGCAGGTAGATTTGGCGCGGCGTGGAGCCCAGCAGGTCGCATCCGCGCACGACCTCGGTGACGCCCATGGCAGCGTCGTCGACCACCACGGCTAGCTGATAGGCAAAAACGCCGTCGCTGCGGCGCACCAAAAAATCGCCGCACTCGGTGGCGAGCGCCTCGCATTGGGCTCCGTACGTGCGGTCCACGAATTCGATCACGTCGCCAGCGAGG
>CABUGR010000319.1 GCA_902491135.1 uncultured Collinsella sp.
TGCTGCTGATGCTTGTGCGCCAGGGTGAGGCTGCTCGTCGCATGCTGCCGACGGCGCCGATCGTCTCGGCCCGTTCGTTTGTCGAGCGCGCCTGGCCGTATATGCTCGCGTGGTCCGACCTGGGACTGAGCGGCAAGGAACGCATGACGGTCGATGCGCTGGCGCGCGCCGAGGTGAACCGCTTTGCTGACGAGGATACAAGCGAGCGCATGCGTGGTGAGATGATGGGCATACTGGGTGACCTGTTGGGTATTTCGCCCGAGCAGATGGAGGAGCTGCGCTCCGAGGACGGCCAGCGTCGCTTGCATGAGGGCATGAAGAAGTTTGAGGGCGAGGTCCAGGACGCCATCGATAAGATGATGGGCGGTCAGGGCGGCCCGCAAGGTAGTCCCCAGGGTGGCCCGATGCCGCACCCGCCAGTAGATCCGAGGCAGTTCCCCTTTTTCTCGCAGAACTAACTATGGGATAGGATTCGCTTCCAACCCCGATACTTCAACTAAGCATCTTGACCCCGTTGTGTTATTCTAGAACAGACGTTCGTGAATGATGCGCGGGGCCTTGTCTTGCGCTGTGCTTGTGGCGAGGGGAGGTCGGCTTGGTTATCTTGGGCATTGACCCCGGTTTGGCTCATACGGGTTGGGGGATTATCGAGGAGCGGCGTGGCGAGGTTCGCTGCCGTGCCTACGGTTGCATCGAGACCAGCGCGGGCAGCCCGCTTGCGGTGCGCCTGTCGCATATCGCCCGTGACCTTAAGGATGTCGTCGAGCGTTATCGACCCGACACAGCTGCTGTCGAGAGCATCTACTTTGGCGCCAACGTTCGTTCGGCCATCCCCACGGCGCATGCCCGCGGTGCTGCACTCGTAGCGCTTTCGGAATGCGCGCTCGAGATTGGCGAGTACACGCCCATGCAGATCAAACAGGCTGTGGTGGGCACCGGCGCCGCGGACAAGCGGCAGGTCGCCTATATGGTACGCACGCTCACGCAGCTCGACCACGACCCGCATCCCGACCATGCCGCCGATGCCCTGGCCTGCGCCATCTGCCACGTAAACCTCAGCCGCACCCGCGCCCTCACCGGTGGCGAGTTCTATCAACAGAGAGGAACCGGATACTGATGATTTCCCAGCTCCACGGAACGCTTGTCGAGTCCACGATGAGCTCTGCTGTCGTCGATGTGTCGGGCGTTGGCTTTGAACTCGGCATCTCGGGCAGCACTGCGGCCACGTTGCCGACGCCCGGCGGCGAGGTCCGTCTCTACACGCGTATGCAGGTGCGCGAGGACGCCATGACACTTTTCGGTTTTTCCTCAAAGGATGAGCGCACGATGTTCGACCGGCTCGTGTCCGTTTCGGGCGTTGGCCCGCGCCTGGCGCTTGCCGTGCTTTCCACCTATACCGTGGGGCAGCTGTATTCGCTGGTGATGGCCGAGGACGACAAGGGCATGGCCAAGGTACCCGGTGTGGGCAAAAAGACAGCTCAGCGCCTGATCCTGGAACTCAAGAGCACCTTTGCCAAGGATAAGGGCTTTGTGCCGGTCGACGTGATTCCCGGACAGGTTGCGATGCCCGTGCCCGCTGCCGCTCCCTCGGCGATCGACGATGCCCGTGCGGCACTCCTTTCCATGGGCTTTAGCCCGCAGGAGACCGATGTTGCCCTGAGCGGGTATGATGGGCAGAATATGCGTGTCGAGGATCTACTCGGCGCGGCGCTTAAGCGACTCGGAATGGATGCGTGATGTGGGAAGCCGATGACTCTCAGGACTTGTGGGCGACGCCCGGTAACTCGCCGGCGGCATCCATGGCGCACGGCGAGCGCATGGTGGGCTCGGAGCTGACGGCCGAGGACCTCGATGTCGACCGCACTTTGCGCCCCCAGCGCCTGGACGATTACTGTGGCCAGGAGCACATCAAGCAGAGCCTGCGCGTGTTGATCGAAGCGGCGCAGAGCCGTGGCGAGACGCTCGACCACGTGATTTTCTCGGGTCCTCCGGGCCTGGGCAAGACCACGCTGGCCACCGTTATCG
>CABUGR010000320.1 GCA_902491135.1 uncultured Collinsella sp.
GAAGCCGAGCGCGCAGCAGGCGCGTTTGTCGAGCCGGTCACGGCGGCCGCAAGGCAGGACGAGGCCGACGAGCCAACCATTTCCACCGAACAGTTTGGTGTCGTGGCGCCGCTTCTCGTGCCGACACCCCCGCTCGCAGCGGCTGCGTCCACTGACGCCGCGACCGAACTCGCGCCTGCCGCAACCGCGTATCTGCGTGCATTGCTCGAGCAAAACACAGCGCAAGCGACAGCGGCAGTGGCGCACTCGGGCCAGAGCGAGGACATGCTCGTCGATACCATCAACGAAGCGCTCTTTGACCTGGTGGGTGACACCGTAATTGAATTTGGCGCGGCAGGACCGCGCATTATCGAGGACTACGAAGCAGACGTGAGAGGATACTTAGACCATGAGTGATACCGCATCCGCAGCACCCCGCGTGCCCAAGCGCGTCGCCGCCGTCATTCTCAACTCGCTCAAGGGCGGCGTTGTCCCGCGCATCGGCCTTCCCTATATCACCGTGGGGCGAGAGGTCGAGATTCGCGCTCTGCTCACCGACCTGAGCCTCATCGCCGATGGCGGCGCAAGCTTCCGTTTCCTAGTCGGTCGCTACGGCGCCGGCAAGAGCTTTTTGCTCCAGACGATCCGCACGCACGCCATGGGCGAGGGATTCGTCGTGGCCGATGCCGACCTATCCCCTGAGCGCCGTCTGCAGGGCGGCCAGGGACAGGGCCTTGCCACCTACCGTGAGCTCATCCGCAACATATCGACCAAGACGCGCCCTGAGGGCGGTGCGCTCAACCTTATTCTGGATCGCTGGGTCGCCTCGTGTGCCGACGTCGACGAGTCGGCCGTCAATGCCCAACTGGCCCCGCTCGAGGAAATGGTCCACGGCTTCGACTTCACCCGCATGCTCCGCCGCTACCGCGCGGCCGTATCCGAGGACGACGAAGAAGCTATGAGCCGCGTGACCAAATGGATCCGCGGCGAATACCGCACCAAGAGCGAGGCTCGCGCCGAGCTGGGCTCCTCGACCATAATCAGCGATGACGACTGGTACGACTACGTTAAGCTCATTGCGCGCTTTTTGGTCTGCAGCGGCTACAAGGGCATGCTGGTGCTCATCGACGAACTCGTGAATCTGTACAAGATTCCCAACGCCATCACACGCCAATACAACTACGAGAAGATCCTGACCATGTACAACGACACGCTCCAGGGCAGGGCGCAGTACCTGGGCATGATCATGGGCGGCACGCCAACCTCCATCGAAGACCGCCGCCGTGGCGTGTTCTCCTACGAGGCCCTGCGCAGCCGACTCGCTCAAGGCCGCTTTGCACGCGAGGATCTTAAGGACATGCTCGCGCCCATCATCCGCCTGCAGCCACTCACCTACGAGGAGTTGCTGGTGCTGATCGAAAAACTCATGCAGATCCATGCCGGCTACTTTGGCTGGACGCCCACGCTTACCGAGAACGACTTGGTGGACTTCCTCAAGATCGAGTTCGGCCGCGTGGGAGCTGACACGCATCTGACGCCGCGTGAGGTCATTCGCGACTTTATCGAGCTGCTCGACATCCTATGCCAAAACCCCGACGCCAACGTGGCCGAGCTGCTGCAAAGCGTCGGCGGCGACGCGCTGGCGCCGGCAGCCGCAACAGGCGACACCGACACCGCAGGCGGCGACCGTAATTTCGCCGAATTCACCATCTAACCTGCCAAAAAAGGGACAGGTTTATTTTGGCAGGTTTTATCTGGGCAAACGTTGAAGCAGCAATGCAGCAAACCACCGCCCACCGCGTTGAGAGATTAGCTTTTGAAAGGAGGCCCCGTGGACGCCTTTGACCGATATGCTCCGTTTATCCAAGACTTCATCTACTCCCACGATTGGGAGAGCCTGCGCTCCATTCAGGTTGCGGCGGCAGATGCCATCTTTAACACACAAGACAATGTGCTCCTAACGGCATCCACGGCTTCCGGCAAAACCGAGGCAGCCTTCTTTCCCATCCTGACCGAGTTTTGGGAGAACCCGCCCG
>CABUGR010000321.1 GCA_902491135.1 uncultured Collinsella sp.
GCTGTTGACGAGGGCCGCTACGAGGACGCACTCAACATCATCATCGAGCGCAACGCCCTGCCGTTCATTACCGGCACCATCTGCCCGCATCCCTGCGGCCGTGCCTGCGAGCGTGCGTTCTACGAGCCCGAGGGCGCCCAGATTCGCGCCAGCAAGCTCAAGGCCGCCCGCGAGGCCATGACCGCCGTGCTGCCCAAGCTGCGCGCCCAGGCCATCGCAAACGACGGCGAGCGCAACGTTGCCGTTATCGGCGGCGGCCCGGCCGGCCTGGCGACGGCGTTCTTCCTGACGCGTGCCGGCGTGCCCGTCACCATCTTCGAGGCCCGCGACTCTCTCGGCGGCGTGGTCCGTCACGTGATCCCCGAGTTCCGTATCGCGAGCGACGATATCTCCCACGATGCCGAGCTCTGCCTGGCCTTTGGCGCCAAGGTGCAGCTCAACGCTCGCGTGGATTCCATCGACGAACTCAAGGCTCAAGGCTTTACTGACGTGGTCGTGGCCACCGGTGCCTGGATGCCCGGCTCTGCGGGCTTGGGCGAGGGCGCCGAGCTCGACGTGCTGGAGTTCCTCGAGGCCGCCAAGAAGGGCGAGAAGCTCGAGCTGGGCGAGGACGTCGTGGTCATTGGCGCCGGCAACACCGCCATGGACGCGGCCCGCGTGGCCAAGCGCCTGGCCGGCGTGAAGAACGTGCGCCTGGTGTATCGCCGCACCAAGAAGCAGATGCCCGCCGACGAGGAAGAGCTCGATCTTGCTCTTGCCGACGGCGTTGAGTTCTGCGAGCTGCTGGCCCCCAAGGCGCTTAACGGCGCCGTGCTGACCTGCGACGTTATGGAGCTTGGCGAGCCGGATGCAAGCGGCCGTCGCAGCCCCGTCGCCACGGGCGAGACCGTCGAGCTTTCCGTCACCACGGTGATCTGCGCCGTGGGCGAGGGCATCGATGCCAGCCTGTACGATGCTGTGGGCGTCGAGCACGACCGTCGCGGCCGCCTTGCCGCCACCTCCACCGGCGTCGAGGGCGTCTGGGCTGCAGGCGATTGCCGTCGCGGTCCGGCCACCGTGGTCGAGGCTATTGCCGACGCCGCCGAAGTCGCCCGCGCCATCGCCGGCGTGGACTTTAACAAGTACGCCGACTGCAACGAGCAGGCCGGTCGCGAGGACACCTGCTACGAGCGCAAGGGGTCGCTGTGCCGCGACAAGCGCAACTGCACCAAGACCCGCTGCCTGGGCTGCGGCTCGGTGTGCGAGGTCTGCTGCGACGTGTGCCCCAACCGCGCCAACGTGGCAATTAAGGTGCCGGGCCTGGCCAAGCATCAGGTCGTCCATGTCGACGGCATGTGCAACGAGTGCGGCAACTGCGCCGTGTTCTGTCCCTACCAGGAGGGTCGTCCCTACAAGGACAAGCTCACCCTGTTCTGGAGCGAGCAGGACATGGAGAACTCCGAGAACGAGGGCTTCCTGGCTGTGGACGAGGACCACTTTAAGGTCCGCGTCGCCGGCACGGTCCGCACCGTCTCGGTCGATGCCGTCAACACCGGTCTTCCCGAGGCCGTCCGCCTGGCCATCAGGGCCGTGCGCGACAACTATTCGTACCTTCTTAAGAAATAGGCGAGTCTCTTATGGCCAAATCCATTCAACATAACGTGGCCTACGTTGCCTGCGGAAGTGGTTGCGCCTCCGCAGGCGGCGACGCCCGCTGCAGCGAAGGCTGCATTGGCTGTGGCGCCTGCGTCACGGCCTGCCCCCACGGCGCCATTGCGCTGGTCGATGGCATCGCCCGCGTGGACCGCTCAAAGTGCACGGGCTGTGGCCTGTGCGGCATGGCATGCCCGCAGCGCGTGATTGCCTTCGTTCCCGGCTACCAGAACATTCTGGTGCGCTGCAACAACACCGATAAGGGCGCCATTGCGCGCAAGGTCTGCGACACGAGCTGCATCGGTTGCGGCATGTGCGCCAAAAAGTGCCCTGCCGGCGCTATCCGCATCGAGGACAACTGCGCCCATATCGACGGCACGG
>CABUGR010000322.1 GCA_902491135.1 uncultured Collinsella sp.
GGAGCTGCTCGAGGGGCATCACCCCACGACGGCGCTGGTCACCGCGCGCGACATCATCGCGCTGTGGGTCGCCCGCATGGTCATGAGCTCGCTGTACTTCCTGGACGAGGTACCGTTTAAGGACGTCGTCATCTACCCGACGATCCTTGCCAAGGACGGCAGCCGCATGTCCAAGTCCAAGGGCAACGGCGTTGACCCCATGGACCTCATCGGTATGTACGGCGCCGACGCCATGCGCTACAACCTGCTGACGCTGTGCACCAACAACCAGGACGTCAAGTTCGACGCGAACATCGACAAGAAGACCAAGAAGCTTATCGACAGCCCGCGCACCGACCAGGCCAAGTCGTTTGTGACCAAGATCTGGAACGCCAGCCGCTTCCTGCTTATGAACATGGAGGGTTACACGCCCGGTGAGCCCGTCGTGGAGACGCCGGCCGACGCTTGGATGTTCAGCCGTCTGGCCAAGGCCGTCAAGATGGTCACCGAGGGTATTGAGAACTACACCTTTGGCGACATGGCCCGCGGCGTGCAGCAGTTCTTCTGGAACGAGGTCTGCGACTGGTACGTCGAGGTCACCAAGGCCCGCCTGAAGGGCGAGGGCCGTCTGCAGGCGCAGCGCAACCTGATCTTTGTGCTCGACACCTCAATTCGCCTGATGCACCCGCTCATGCCGTTTGTGACCGAGGAGATTTGGGACAACATGCCGGCGAGCGTGCTCGACCTGGATGCGGAGGGCAACGTCGACCGTGCCGAGGCACTCATGATCGCCAAGTGGCCCGAGCCCGCCGACTACGACAAGTATGTTGACGAGGACGCCGAGCGCGCGTTTGAGCTGTGCCGCGCCGTCGTTTCCGCCGCCCGCGCCACGCGTTCGCGTTATCGCTTGAGCCCCAAGGCCGAGCTCGACGTTGTCGTGCGTGCCGGTGCCGAGGACATCGAGAAGCTCGAGAGCCTGCGTTCGACCATTGAGCCTCTGGCGAACACCGCTTCGCTGGTCATGGGTACCGATGTTGAGAAACCGGCTGCGAGCATTGCCGTGGTCGATAGCGGTGTCGAGGTCTTTGTGGTGCTCGAGGGCAAGGTTGACCTTTCGGCCGAGAAGGCACGCCTGGAGAAGGAGATTGCCGCGGCTCAGAAGGAGCTCGCCGGTTGCGAGAAGACGCTCGCCAACGAGGGCTTTGTGGCCAAGGCCGCGCCCGCAGTGGTCCAGAAGAAGAGGGACCGTGCAGCTGAGCTCAAGGAGATCCTGGCGGCGCTGACCTCGCAGGTTGCCGACTTCTCGTAAGGGTTAACTGGGGGACGCGGTTTGGGGCATTGCTCGCTACTGCGGACAGTCCTGCTCACACGAAGGCCACATTAAGTGGCCTTCGGCTCGTGCGGAACTTGTATCGAGCAAAGCTCCAAACCGCTCCCATAGCGGTTACGGGGGCGTCCGCTGCCTGTTGGGGCCACTTGGTTGTGGCCTTGTTCTCGCTGCAAAGCGGTGTTTGGCTGATATTTTGAATGGGAGGGGCTCGTTGTTTAGTGCGGGCCTCTTTTTATGTTGAGGGGACTTTGGGTTATGGCTAAGCGTTCTGGGTCGTATTCTGTGCCGTTCTCGTTTGAGTTGCTTTCGTTTGATGAGGCTGTTGGGCTGGCTGCTGATACGGGGCGGATTTCTGGGGATGCTGGTCCTCTGCTCGAGACGGTTATCGATATGCTCGATGAGCTGGGGCGTCCGGACGAGTATTTCGATTGCATTCAGGTTGCCGGTACTAATGGCAAGACTTCGACCACGCGTTTTTCGGCCGCCATCCTTCGCGGCGAGGGGCTCAAGACCGCGCTGTATACGTCACCGCAGCTGGTTCGCTACCCCGAGCGCATGGAGGTCGATGGACGCGTCGTGAGCGACGAGGTGTTTGCCCGTGGCGTTTCGGCCGCCGTCGAGGCGGGCCATCGTGTGAATGCTCGTCGTGTGGCGGCGGGGGAGCGCGCCTATGCCATCACGCCGTTTGACCTGCTGACGGCCG
>CABUGR010000323.1 GCA_902491135.1 uncultured Collinsella sp.
TCGTACAGACGGAAGTAGTTCTGCAGGGTGATGGTGGCCAGGGTCTGGTTCTCCTCGCGTACGAGCACGCCCTCTTTGGCCTCGATGGCCTGGTGCAGGCCCTCGGAATAACGGCGGCCTTCCATAATGCGGCCGGTGAACTCGTCGACGATCTTGACCTCGCCGTTGGTGACCACGTACTGCTTATCGCGGTGGAACATGTACTGGGCCTTCAGCGCCTGCTGCAGGTGGTTGACCAGCTGGCCAGAGAGATCGGCGTAGATGTCCTCGATGCCCAGGCGGCGCTCGATCTTCTTAAGACCGCGCTCGGTAGCGGCAATGGTGTGCTTGGCCTCATCCATGACATAGTCGCCCGTGGGCTCCACGTCCTCGGTGGCGGTGAGCATGTCGTGCGACACGTCCTCGCCGCGCTCAAGGCCACGCACGGCACGCGCGAAGTCCTTGTAGGTGCTGGCGGACTTGGTGCCGGCGCCCGAGATGATGAGCGGGGTACGCGCCTCGTCGATTAGGATGGAGTCAACCTCGTCGACGATGGCGTAGTTGTGGCCGCGCTGCACACGCTGCTCGGGGCGGGTGACCATGTTATCGCGCAGGTAATCGAAACCGAACTCGGAGTTGGTGCCGTACGTGACGTCGGCCTGGTAGGCCGGGCGCTTGAGCTCGAGCGGCATGTTGTTCTGGAGCAGACCGACGGTCATGCCCAGGTACTTGTAGATGCGGCCCATCCACTCGGAGTCGCGCTTGGCAAGGTAATCATTGACAGTAACGACGTGCACGCCCTTGCCGGCAATAGCGTTAAGATAGCCGGCCAACGTGGAGACGAGGGTCTTACCTTCGCCGGTCTTCATCTCGGCGATGTGGCCCTCGTGCAGTGCCATGGCGCCAATGAGCTGCACGTCAAAGTGGCGCATACCCATGGTGCGCTTGGAAGCCTCACGCACGGTGGCAAAGGCCTCGGGGAGCATGTCGTCGAGCGACTCGCCGTTGGCGTAACGCTCGCGGAACTTATCGGTCTGGGCGCGGAGTTCCTCCTCGGTCATCTTCTCAAACTGGGGCTCAAGACCGTTGATCTGGTCGACGATCTTGTAGTAGCGCTTAAGGTCCTTATCGGATCCAAAGGACAGCAGCTTTGACATGAATCCCATGTGGTTTTCCTTTTTGGCCATCGCCCACGCCGTGCAGCTGCGGACGAGTTAAACACAGATGATTGTACTTTAGCCAAACAAGGCGCGGCCTATACGGTCGAGCTCGACCGCCACGTAATAACTACGACCAACCTGCCACAATGGGACAGGTTAATTTTGGCAGGTCTATCTGGGCAAACGCCGCCTCTCTGCCATGTGGTGCCATGGGGACAGGTTAGTTCGCACTAATTTAAAAAGAAAAAGGGCCGCGCACCCAAATGGATGCACGGCCCTCATGCCATGAATGCGAGTGATTCCGCGGCGAGCTATTTACTCAGCAGCCTCGGTGGTCTCGGCCTCGGCAGCGGCCTCCTCGACGGGAGCCTCTGCGGGAGCCTCGGCGGCCTGCTTGGCAGCCTCCTCGGCAAACTTAGCAGCACGCTTAGCCTTCTCGGCAGCCTTAGCCTCAGCGGCAGCCTTGCGAGCGGCCTCGGCCTCAGCAGCCTTGGCGGCCTTGGCAGCCTTGGCCTCCTCGGCCTTCTTGAGCTGGGCGGCAGCGGCGCCACCGAACTTGTCGGCGAAGCGCTGGACGCGTCCACCGGTGTCGACGAACTTCTGCTGGCCGGTGTAGAACGGGTGGCACTCGTTGCAAAGCTCGACCTTCATCTCGGACACGGTAGCGTGCGTCTTGAAGGTGTTGCCGCAGGAGCACGTCACCGTGCACTCGACATACTGGGGATGGATACCCTGCTTCATGGTAGGACTCCTTATTAGTCAGGCGCTGGTTACCGATCAGCGCATAAGGCGTCTTGGTTTCCGACCAAGACAACAAACTTGGCTATGGTACCACGGCGCCGCGCGTCCCACAAAAGGTTCACGGTCTTTGTG
>CABUGR010000324.1 GCA_902491135.1 uncultured Collinsella sp.
TGAAGGTTATTCTTCTCGATGAGATCAAGGGCAAGGGCGGCGAGGGTGACGTCGTAGAGGTCGCTCAGGGTTACGCTGAGAACTTCCTGTTCCCCAAGAAGCTCGCTGTTGCCGCCACCAAGGGCAACCTCAAGCAGCTTGACGAGCGTCGCAACAACATCGCCAAGCGCGAGGCCGTCCGTCTGGCTACCGCCAACGAGACCAAGGCTGCCTTCGAGGGCAAGACGGTCACCGTTGACGTCAAGGTCGGCGACGAGGGCATCCTCTTTGGCTCCGTTACCGCCGCTATGATCGCTGACGCCATCAAGGCTCAGCTCGGTATGGACATCGACCGCAAGCGCGTCGAGCTCGGTAAGCCCATCAAGGTTGCCGGTGCCCACACCGTTGCCATCTCGCTGTACCGCGAGATCAAGGCCGAGGTTGTCGTTCTCGTTGGCGTTACCGCCGAGGAGCTCGCTGCCGAGGCTGAGGTCGAGGAGGCCGCTGAGGTCGCCGAGGCCGAGACCGCCGAGGTCGAGACTGAGGCTGCTGCCGAGTAGCATTTGCTGCAACGCAACAATCTTGTTCTAAGAAGGGCGCTCTGGGAGACCAGGGCGCCCTTTTGTTTTCTACGCTTGGCGAGCGCCATGGCAGGCGTTGTGGTGAAGTCCCAAACGCGGGACCGTTCATCCGTTTCGTTCGGTGATGATTGCCGGGGCGCGGCCCGTTTTGGGACTGTGGCTGATACTATGGATGCGCAAGCGATATGAATGAGGATGCTCATGGCATATGACGAAAGGGAGATGGGGCTGACGGTCGAGGACCGTGGCTCCAAGTTGGGTCTCCCTCAAAACCAAGATGCAGAGGCCAATGTACTGGCCGCCATGCTGCTGTCGCCCGAGGTGGTCGAGGAAGCCCAGGTCGAGCTGCAGCCCGATGACTTCTACCGGCCCATTCATAAGACCATCTACACCGCGATGGTCGATATGTACAACAGTCGCATTCCCATCGACTCTATCTCGCTGATCGATTACCTGCGCAGTATCAACAAGCTTGATGCCGTGGGCGGCGAGGCCTACATTTTGGAGCTGATGGGTCAGACCCTGTCGCTCGTGAACTGGCAGCACCATGCCGCCATCGTCCGTCGTGACTCGATGCTGCGCGAGCTGATCGGTGCCACCAACGAGATCAACGCGCTGGCCTATAACGCCCCTACCGACACGAAAGAGGTCGTGGAGCTGGCCGAGAGCAAGCTGCTCAAGGTCACGGCACGCGAGGTCAAGTCGAGCTACAAGACGCTGACCGAGTTTATGGTCGAGGCCTATAACGAGGCCGAGGAAGTGTGCCAGGCCGGTGGCCAGGCTGCGGGCGTACCCACCGGCTTCCCGTCGCTCGACCGCATGCTTATGGGTTTCCGCGAGGGCCAGCTCATCATTATCGGCGCCCGCCCTGCCGTGGGTAAGACGTCGTTCGCTCTGAACTTGGCGCTGAATGCCGCCGCTGCGGGCTATACCGTCGGCTTCTTTTCGTTGGAGATGTCGGGCAAGGAAATTGCCCAGCGCCTGATTTGCGCCTACGCCATGATCTCGATCAGCGACTTCCGTACGGGCCGCATTAGCCCCGAGCAGTGGGCCAATATCAACGAGGCCACGCAGACCTTGTCTAAGCTCGACATTCTGATTGACGATACGCCCGGCACCACGGTGACCGAGATCCGCGCCAAGAGCCGCCGCATGCTCCACAACAAGGAGAAGTCCATCATCATTCTGGACTACCTGCAGCTGGTGAGTCCTCCGCCGGGGCGTCGCTCCGAGAGCCGCACCGTCGAGGTCTCCGAGATGTCGCGTGGTTTAAAGATCATGGCCAAGGAGCTTAAGATCCCGCTCATTGCGCTGTCGCAGCTGTCGCGTCAGGTCGAGTCCCGTACCGGCAAGCGCCCGCAGCTGTCCGACCTGCGTGAATCCGGCTCTATCGAACAGGACGCCGACATCGTTATGTTCTTGGACCGCTCCGCCGAT
>CABUGR010000325.1 GCA_902491135.1 uncultured Collinsella sp.
CCTCTTCCCAACGTTCCTTGAGCTGCTGCGTCTTGCTCATTTTGGCTGCGGCACACATGGGGTCTCCTTTCCCACTCCCTGCATTGCCTCGATAATGAGGGCAGGTTTCATGCGGGTAAGTACCGGAAGCAAACCGAAAACCAACCAAATGCCGACAAATGAGGGGCCGCGCGCAACAATAGCGTTGCACACGGCCCCTACCAGCAGGTTTATAGAACCCTTAAGGTCCCTGTCTCCACAATTGGCCTAAAAAAGGCGCTCAGTCTGCAGAAAGTTTCCGCAAAAGCTCACACGATGCAGCGGAGAAAGACCATGTTTGCGAATGGCCTCGATGTGCTCGGGACTCGCATAGCCTTTCGATTCGGCCAAATGGTACTCGGGATACTCGGCATCGTACTCGACCATCATCTCGTCACGCGTGACCTTTGCCATGATGGATGCCGCGGCGATACAGGCGATCTTGGCATCGCCCTTGACCACGTCGCGCTCATGGGGCACGGCGCCCAGGGGGTTACCGTCCATAAGCACGCAATCGGGCTCAAGCCCCGTATCTGCCACCGCACCCGCGACAGCGGCTCGAATGGCGCGGGCCATGCCCATCTCATCGATATCCGCAGGAGCGATATGGCAAAAGCCGATAGCAGTCGCCACCTCGGCAATCTTCACCGAGAGCAGCTCGCGGCGCGCCGGCGTGAGCTTTTTGGAATCGTTGATGCCCCAGATGCGCGGCTCCATCGGAAGACACACGGCACACACGGTCAAGGGACCCGCTACCGAGCCACGGCCCACCTCGTCGACGCCCACGACCACGCCATCACCGCCGAGCTCATGCATAAGCTCGTACATGCCGTTGACGCGCTCGCGTTCGGAAAGTTCCTTGGCATGGCGCTTAAGGGCACGTTCGCAAGCCTTGATCACCTGCTGGCGCGGATCCTCGCGATAATGCTCCACGAGGGCGGGAATCTCCTCGAACGTGGCGCTCGCCAGCTCGCCGGCAACCTGCGATGCCGAAACCGAGCTCGTCATATTGGCCATACCAGGCCCTCCTTGCATGCAAATCAGATAAAAAGAAGGGCCACCCGAAGGTGACCCTTGTGTCCAAACGAGTGGACAGACGCTGCGATCTTCTTAGCGCTTCTCGGGGATGCGAGCAGCCTTGCCCACCTTGTCGCGGAGGTAGTACAGCTTGGCGCGACGGACGCGACCATGACGAACGACCTCGAGCTTGGCGATCTTGGGGCTGTGAAGCGGGAAGGTGCGCTCAACACCGACACCGAAGGAAATCTTGCGGACGGTGAAGGTCTCGCGGGCACCGGCGCCGGCCATGCGGATGACGTCGCCCTGGAAGACCTGGATGCGCTCGCGGTCGCCTTCCTTAATGCGGTAGTGAACCTTGACGTTGTCGGCGACGCGAACCTGAGGAATGTCCTCGCGGATCTGCTGACGCTCGATTGCGCGGATGTAATCCATGTGCAATTCCTTACTCTTCTAGAGGTGCCGTACCACCTTGGCCGGCACGTAGTTGAACAAACGTATTCGAGTATACACGCGCGGGTTTCTGCTGCAAGAACAATTTTTTACGCAGACAAAAAGACAAAACCCGCACATGATAACCGCCCGCCTCACGAATGAGACGGGCGGCGTGAAGGGGGCTACGCTAGGCGCCCAAACCCAAAACGTTAGGCGGAACGCTTGGCCTCGAGCTTGGCCTGGGCGGCCGCCAGGCGCGCGAGGGGTACACGATAGGGCGAGCAGGACACGTAGTCCACGTCGGCCACGTTAAACAGGGCCTTGATGGAGTTGGGGTCGCCGCCGTGCTCGCCGCACACGCCAAAGTGCATGTCGGGGTTGGTGACGCGACCTTTCTCGACGGCCATGCGCACGAGCTCCAGCACCGCCGAGTCGATGGTCTCGAAGGGGTTGTCTTTCAAGATCTTCTTGTGCAGGTACAGCGGGATGAACTTGGCCTCGGCATCGTCTCGAGAGAAGCCGAAGG
>CABUGR010000326.1 GCA_902491135.1 uncultured Collinsella sp.
TGTGCTCGCCACGAACCGGCTGCAGGTTGGAGTTGGGGTCGCGAACGTCGATGATCACGGCCTTGATGTGCTGGTTGTGTAGGTAGCGCTCGCCCATCGGACGCTCGTTGCGCTCGTTCTCGTAACGGCGCTGATCGAAGTGCGGCAGCTCGGCCTCGACGCCCTCGCGGATCTTGACGATCGTGAAGTCGGGCGTGGACTGCAGCACGGTACCGCTGATGAGGTCACCGATGCAGCCGGAGAACTCCTCGTAGATCTGCTCGCGGGCGGAGTTGCGCACGATGGCGTTGATCTCGGCCTTGGCGTGCTGGGCAGCGATGCGGCTCGTGTTCTTGGGGGTGACGTCGATCTCCTCGAACTCGGTGAAGTTGCCCTCCTCGTCCATGGAATCGTCGATCGGCTCCAGGCGGTAGACGTAGATCTTGCCGGTGGTGCGGTCGATGGTCACCTTGGCGCCCCACTCAAGATGCAGGATCTCGGCATAGCTCTTGGCGAGCGACTGCTCCAGGCGGTCGATCAGGTAGAGCTGGTCGATGTGCTTCTCCTGGCAAAGCTCCATCAGGGCGGACATCATGTCGGATGCTGCCATCTTACTTTCCTTCCTTCGCGGGCTTGAAGTCGTAGGTGGGCTTCAACTTGCACTTTTTAACATCAGAGAAATCGAGGGTGACGGACTCGCCGTCCTCGAGCTCGAGGGTCACGTTCGTCTCGGTGGCGGAGGCAATCTTGCCGGCGTACTTGCGACGGCCCTCGGTGGCGGTGGAGGTGAGCTCGCAGTTCTCGCCCACAAAGCGGGCAAAGTCGCACGGGCGGCGCAGCGGGCGCGCCATACCCGGGCTCGACACCTCGAGCGTATAGCTCGAAGAGATGGGGTCGAGCTCCTCAATCACATCGCCGACCCACTTGGTGTTGGCCGTGACGTCGTTGAGCGACAGGCTCTGACCCTCGGCACCTTCGATACGCACGCGCACGCAGGGGGCCTTGGTGGCACCCACGAGTTCGACGTCGACGATATCGACATCGTGCTGGGGAGCGACGGCCTCGAGCGCGTCGATGATCGCCTGCTCGGTCTTGGTCTTGACCATTGCGGCACCTCCATCCATACAAAAAAGAAGCGGGGCCGAAACCCCACTTCTTTCAATTACAACTTCATTTGCAAGCAAACTATACCAATACCTGCGCAAACGTGCAACCACAGCACAAACCCGCAGGTCAGCGTGAGCACAGGTTCTCCACAAGAAATGGATAATTGGGTGTTGTCGCAAGTATCCATAACCAAAAAGAGGGGCGACTCCCTGCGAAATCGTCCCTCGCTTTTACATGTCAGCTATGCACGCAGCGCTTACTTGACCACCAGGTTAACCAGCTTGCCAGGCACGCAGATGGCCTTGACGACCGTCTTGCCCTCGAGCCACTTGGCGACGGCAGCCTCGGCGGCAGCCTGCATTTCCTCGTTGGAGGCATCGCGGGCCACGTCAATGCGGCCACGGACCTTGCCGAGTACCTGGACGACGATCTGCACCGTGTCCTCGATGGACTCGGCCAGGTCGAACTCGGGCCAGGCGGCGGTGCAGGCGTTGCCCTCGCAGCCGAGGGCCTCGTGCCACAGCTCGTCGGCCCAGAACGGGCAGATGGGCGCCAGGACGCTCACGATATCCTTAGCCACGCCATAGCACAGCGCCTTGTCGCGCGCGGTACCCTCGGTGGCGTTGAGGTAGGCGCTCGCCGCGTTGACGAGCTCCATGACGGCCGAGATCGCGGTGTTGAACTGGCCGCGGTCAAAGTCCTCGGTGCACTTGGCGATGGTGCGGTGACGCTCGCGATAGAGCTTCATCGCAACCTCGTCGAGCGCGGACTTGTCGAAGGCCACGTTGGCGTCGCCGGACTGGACGAGCTGCCAAACGATACGCCAGGCGCGCTTGATGAAGCGGTTGGCGCCCTCAACGGCCTTGGGATCCCAGTCGAAGTCCTTCTCGGGCGGGGCGATA
>CABUGR010000327.1 GCA_902491135.1 uncultured Collinsella sp.
GGCCGAGGAGTTCGAACATGTCTCGGCACGCGCCGGACTCATTGCGGAACGGCGCGTGAAGCGCGAGGAGGCGCTCGAGAACTTCGGCAAACCGGGGCGCGACGAGGTGGCGTTCGGCTCGTTGTTCGCGGGGATCGCCAAACGGGCCGGCTGGGTGCCCCATATGAAACTGGCCCAATTGCGTCACGATTGGGCGTCGATCGTGGGCGATGTGATCGCACGCAACACCTGGGTGGGCGCCATCGACAACGGTGTGCTCACCATCCACGCGAAGTCGCCGTCGTGGACCACGCAGCTCACGTTCATGCTGCCCGAGCTGCGCGAGAAGGTGCTCGAGCGCCTCAATGGCCTCGACATCCGCGACATTCGCGTCACAGGCCCGCAGGCGCATGGGCCCGCCACGCGTCGCAAGCAATATGTGCGGCAGAACATGCACTACCGTCCACAGTGATCCAACTCGGACCGCTTGTGCGGCGAAAAACCAGGAAATCCGCTACAAGCGCGCTAAGAACACGAGTCCCCCCATGCGAGTAGAATCCTTAGTAGTGTAGTTGAACGCCCACAAGGGCGTTTTATTCGTGTTACAGGGCATATCGCCTGTGTGAGAACCCTTCGTAGCGCATTCACAGAAAGGAATCTCTGTGGCAGATCAACCAACCGATTCCGCAGCGGAGTCGCTTGAGTCGGCGAGCAACGATCCGATCGATCAGAACCTTGAAGCCAACGGCACGGACCAGAACGACGAACAGTTGGACGACACCCTGTCTCCCGAGCATTACGACGCGAGCGACCTGCGCGTGCTCGAAGGGCTTGAGGCCGTGCGCATTCGCCCTGGCATGTACATCGGCAGCACAGATTTTCGCGGGCTGCACCACTGCGTATACGAGATCGTCGATAACGCCATTGACGAGGCGCTCGCCGGCTTTTGCACCGATATCAACGTATGCTTGCATCAGGACGGCAGCTGTGAGGTAGCCGACAATGGCCGCGGCTTTCCCGTTGGCATCCATCCAAAACTGGGTCGTCCCGCGGTAGAGGTTTGCCTGACGATTCTTCACGCGGGCGGCAAGTTCGGCGGCGAGGGCTACAAGGTGTCCGGCGGTCTGCACGGCGTGGGCGCGAGCGTCGTAAACGCCCTGAGCAGGCATTTTAAGGTAACCGTTTATCAGGATGGCAAAATCTACGAGCAGGAGTACGCGCGCGGCAAGGTGCTCTATGACCTGCGCGTAATCGGCCAGACCGACCGGACCGGCACCACCATCCAGTTCTGGCCCGACGCTCGCGGCGAGGACAACCCGGACGGCGTTTTTGAAACGGGCGATTTCCAGTTCAACGTTCTTAAGGCCCGTTTTCGCGAAATGGCGTTTCTCAACAAGGGTATTCGCATCACCCTGACCGACGAGCGTACCGAACCCGCCCTGGAGCGCGTCTATCATTACGAGGGCGGCATCATCGAGTTTGTTAAATACCTCAACAAAAACAAAGAGGTTCTTTTTGAGGAACCCATTTATATCGAAGGCGTCGTCAAGGGCACGACCGTCGAGGTTGCGCTGCAATACAGCGATACCTATCAGGAAAACATCTATACCTTTGCCAACAATATTCACACCCCCGAGGGCGGCACGCATCTGACCGGCTTTTCCAGCGCGCTAACCCGCGCCGTCAATGAGTACGGCCGCCAGTTTAACTTTCTCAAAGCCGCCGACAGCAACCTAAAAAGCGAGGACGTTCGCGAAAGCCTGGCCGCTATCATCAGCGTCAAGCTTGTGGAACCTCAGTTTGAGGGCCAGACCAAGTCGAAGCTGGGTAACAGCGAGGTGCGCGGCATTGTGGATAGCCTCGTGTACGAAGGGCTGAGCACCTACCTGGGCGAAAATCCAGCCGTCGGCCGCATTATTCTTGACCGTTGCGTTGGCGCGGCGCGCGCGAGAGAGGCCGCGCGCAAGGCCCGCGAGCTTACCCGC
>CABUGR010000328.1 GCA_902491135.1 uncultured Collinsella sp.
AAGGTTGGCCTCGCCGCGCACCACGATGGCGTCGTAGCCACGCTCGGCCATCAGGGCACAGACACGCTCGATACGACCGGCAGGACCGGCAGCAAACTCAGACATGCAGATTCCTTTCTTGTTGTCTCTATAAAGACGGGACGGGTCTCAACCGAACGACGGAATCGCATGCGATCCACAACCGATTGAAAACCCGCCCCTCAACATGATACGAAAGACGATGGATGTCAATAAAACTTAGAGAAGTTCTTTGCGAGAAGCCAAGTAGGCGTGAGCATGGCGCTCAAGAACCTCATCCTCAACGCTCGTTAGACGAATAGCGCCGAGTGCCGCGGGCAGCGGCAACATACTGCGGTTCGAGCGGACAAACTGCTGCCTGCGGAACTCCTCGATATATGCGGCAGGCTCCAGATCGAAGGCAAGTTCCTCGATACCAAAGTCCTCCAAGCAGTCATCGACCTCAAAGACGTAATCGATATCGAAATCGCAGGCATCATGTGCTAGGCGCGCCTCAAAGCGCATGCCCTCGGACAACAGCTGGTAGGCAGGGACCTGTGAAGCGGCATCGCCCAAGCACGCGCGCAGGGTACGCTCCCCCGTCTTGCCAAAATCGAGCGCATGGCGGGCGCTCGGGTTCGTGGCCATCAGTACGTCCTTGCGGGCAGTCTGAGACCATTGGACGGAATTGACGAGCGCGACCTCCTCACCAGCAAGAATCTCGGGGACAGTCTCAATAAACTGATTCCAGCGCGACTTACTGCTCGAAAGCATGGTGCCAACAAGTACCGCATAGCCGAGCTTGAGGCCCTCGGGGTCCGCCTCGCGAACAAGGTCGAGGTCACACACGACCAAGCCCGGTTCGGGACGGAACGCGATAGCGGGAAGCGCATTCGACGACGAGGCAATGAGCGGCTTCATGGTCGTCGCGACCGTGAGCATGGCGTCGAAGGTCGTCGGCAGCAGCGTGCACTCGGTTCGGCCATACCACTGGTTGGCGCACCAGCTAACAACCGAGCAGGTTGCGGCATCGCCAACGGCGACAACCAGATCGTCGCAGGTAATGCCGTTGGCAGACAAGGCGCCAAAGATGGCATCGGCATCGGCCAGCGTGGCACCAGCAGGCGAAACCTCGAGGACTAGCGGCGACACGGCAAAACCGGCGTCGACCAGCGCATGCTCGACGACCTCATCAAAACGTTCTGACGAGGCGGAGTTCCAAACCACCATCGCGCGCTTAGGCTTGCCCACAGCCGAGGCAAACATACGCGACAGCTCATCGAACGCGCCCAATCCGACGCGGACATCGACACTGCGGTTTTGGAAATTGATCAGTTGACGGCGAATCATAGCAGTCCACGCTCCAAAAGCATCTCGGCACAAAGGTAGGAAACGTCCTCGAAGGACTTGTTGCGAATATCAAGGGTAATATCGGCGGCTTGGCGATACAGCGGACGGCGATGCTCAAACAGACGCGCGGCATGCTCGGGCGAGCGGAAATCGGGGCGCGTGTCGGACCGACGAATCTGGCGAATCGAATCCTCGAAGTCGCCCTCGAGGTACACGCACGTACCCATTTCGTGCATCAGCTCAATATTCACCGGCGTCTCGACGATACCGCCCCCGCACGAAACCAACAGGCTGCGCTCGCTTTGGAGCGAACGGAGCGCCGAGGTCTCGAGCTCACGAAAACGATCCTCGCCCTCGGTCTCAAAAATCTCGGTTACCGACTTGCCGCAACGGCGCACGACCAGACGGTCGGTATCGATAAAACGCCGCTTGAACATAGTCCCGACGTTGCGCGCGAGCGTCGATTTGCCCGCGCCCAAAAAGCCGATAAAGAAGATATGGTCGCAGCCGTGTTTGATGTGCTGGGACATAGCGAGACCTATTCCTCGCAGGGAAGGTCGCGTAGGGCCCGGAGCTCGAAGATACGGAAGATCTGCGTATACCACAG
>CABUGR010000329.1 GCA_902491135.1 uncultured Collinsella sp.
ACGCGAGGCGCTGGAAAAGGCTGGCCGCCGCGACCTGATCGGCTACACCAAGCATTGCCTGATTCGCCCCGTGCCGCCACGCCCGGGCGAGACGTCTGCCGGCGGCGGACACGGCACCGGCAAGAAGGGCGGTAAGGCCCACGGTGGCGCCGCTGGCAAGGGGCCTAAGGGCAGCAAGGGCCACGGCGGCATGTCGCGCGCGCAAAACACCGCAGGCCGCAACCGCGCGGCCCAGGGACGACAGGGCGCCAACGGAGGCGGGCGTCGCAACTAGGGCAGCGGTGCGCTCGCTGCGTCCATCCCACACGCGTGGTGCAGCGAGCGCATTGCCTCAACGAGGATGACACCGGCAATAGCGACCGTAATTGCCACGTCGAGCGGCGTGTTCACAAACCAGAGCAACGTCATGAGATACGACCCGGCATTAAAGGCAAAGTGCAGCAGGATCGTGTAGCGGAGCTTTCCGGTGGTCACGAACACCCAGCCAAAAATGAGGCCGGCAGCGCCCGCATAGCAGCCCTGCACCCAGTTCATGTGCATAAAGCCGAAGATTGCCGCCTGCAGCACGATTGCCGCGGCGACGCCCCAGGTGCTCGGGGCCGCCCAGGGCACCATGGCGCCGTCCTGCGCGTTCGCGCGGCGCCGACGCTTCCAGAGCGGACGGCACTGTGGGTTAAACGCTCGGAGCGAAAACTCAAAAATGATACCGCGCACCAGCAGTTCCTCGCAAAACGGAGCGCCGAGCACCGTGGTCAGAACGGCCAGATAGCTCGTGTCCCCCATGCCTGTCTCCTCGACAAGTTCGCTGTAATCGGCCGCCGCCTCGGGCAACAGCGACAGCACAGCGTCGGTCACGTAGCCAACGACCACCTGCAGGGCAAGGCCGATCATGATAACGCAGGCGATGCGTTTCCACGCCCCACGCGCTCCCCCACCAAGCGGACGCTCGCTTTGCCAGCGTGCCATAAACGAGCGCGGCCACAGATAACGCCACCACAGCAGCGCCATCAAAAACGATGCCGTCTGCGCGACGGCCTGAAGCAATTGAATGTCGAGGTCATCGATCGAAGAACCCATGAACACCGATGCGACGCCAAGGGCGGAGAACAAAACGACGCTCAGGGCAATATCGGCAGCGACGACGCCAAAACAGGCAAGCGCCCAAATCATCGCATTGAGCATGCCAACCTCCTCCCGACGACTAGTCATTGGGGACGTTCTTCAACGACTAGCTGTTGGGGACAGTCTTTGCCAAAAGCCCCGTTGGGCGAGATGTCGAACGGGAAGGTGCCGCAGCGATTGAACGCGGCGATAAACATGCGGATAGCGTTGGACGGCGTGGTGCCCACGAGCTGGGTTGCCGCCGCGAAGGCCGCCTTTTCCTCGGGCAAGACCTTCGCGACAACCGGGGTCATGTGTTCTGCCATGGCGCTTCCTTTTTGAAACGACGGTGGTGCGGATGGATGCGGACCACGCGGCTGGGCGACGGGCTGTGAAGGCAACCCGATTGGCCCGCATCTGGAGTTTGTTCTACGGCGTTGGTATTACTTGGTATTCCTAAGTATTACCCCGCATATAGAATACCATGCCCGACCCCATGGGGACGGAGGAAAACGGATCAATTTGTTGCTGAGTAAGTATTTAGAGCGTGATGATGTCCGAGATATTGAGGGCCTGAGCGGCATCGTGTGTAGCAAGCAACAGCATGCGGCCGTCGAGCAAGTCGAGCACGATCTCGGCGCATGCGTCGCGCGCATCGGTATCTAGGCCGGTAAAGGGCTCGTCCAGAATCACTGCGCCGCCCGGACACAGCAGGGCTCGAGCAATCTCGACGCGACGGCGCTGCCCGCCCGAGAGCTCGGCCACACGAGCATGCACATCGACCCCCGGCACCAGCAGGCGCAACAGGGCCGCGGCACTCGAGGCGTCCACGCGCGCGTCGGCACACACCAGT
>CABUGR010000330.1 GCA_902491135.1 uncultured Collinsella sp.
GATCGGCGTGTACAGAGCGAATAGCCTCCATCACCTGCCGGTCGGTATCGAGCGAGCGGCGCTCAAAACGTTCACGAAACAGGCAGCCCGCGCGCCCGGTGCGTTTATTGAACCGACGAGCATACGTCAACAGCAGCCGCTGCATGGCTGCGCTCATTTTGTCCTCGTAATCCAAAAGCACCAGATCCACGTAGTCGCTCATGAGACACCAGGCCACAATCGACACCTGGGCATCGCGGCAGCAGTCACGCATCAGCTCCAAAAACTCCCACCGGTCCTCATCGCTCTCAAAGATCTGCCGCCCGCCTATACTGCGGGCACAAACATGGTAAAAACCGGTGATCGTTTTCCAAACGCGCTGCATGGCGCTCCCTTCGCCGGGATCTGCTTACCATCCAATACATCACGATTGAAACGTGCCATCAAAACATTCACGCAAAATGGCACCCGTCGACGGTAAAAGGCGGCAAACCGACGGCGAACGGCAACATAGCCACAGGTCAGGTAACACAGCCTTGCCAAAAGCCAACCAAAACCTTAATCAAAACTGACCCACTACAACGTTTTGCATGATCGCAAACAGCTTGGTTAAATCGTTTCAATTGAAAGTTCCGCGCTTCTCGCTACGAAAACTGAGCCGTTCGCCGAATATTCCGTGCATTTCGCGGTATTATAGGGGCTGCATGTCATGTCCCTTTCGAAGGGTCGCCCGGCAATCGCCAGCCACGACCCCCAGACGGGACGCCAACACGATAGAGAGGAGAGGCATGCAGTACTCACAGGAAGTGGAGAACATGTGCCCCGTTGCCAAGGGTGCATACCACGGCCCCGCACCCATCCCCGAGGAGGGCAAGTGGGTCCAGGCTAAGGAGATTTCCGACATCTCCGGTCTTACGCACGGTGTGGGTTGGTGCGCACCTCAGCAGGGCGCCTGCAAGCTCACGCTGAACGTCAAGGACGGCATCATCGAGGAAGCTCTCGTTGAGACCATCGGCTGCTCGGGCATGACCCACTCCGCCGCCATGGCTTCCGAGATCCTTCCCGGTAAGACCATCCTCGAGGCCCTCAACACCGACCTCGTCTGCGACGCCATCAACGTTGCTATGCGCGAGATCTTCCTGCAGATCGTTTACGGCCGCAGCCAGACCGCGTTCTCCGAGGGCGGCCTGCCCGTGGGCGCCTCCCTCGACGACCTCGGCAAGGGCCTTCGCTCTCAGGTCGGCACCATGTTCGGCACCAAGGCCAAGGGCGCTCGTTACCTCGAGCTCGCTCAGGGCTACGTCACCCGCATGGCTCTCAACGACAAGAACGAGATCATCGCGTTCGAGTTCCTGAACCTCGGTAAGTTCACCGACGCCGTCAAGGCCGGCAAGACCCCCGAGGAGGCCATCGCTGGCGCTATGGGCCACTATGGTCAGTGGGAGAACGCTGCCAAGTACATCGACCCGCGCACCGACGAGGAGACCCACTCCGTCGCCAGCGTGTTCCCGGTTCACGAGTAGAAAGGGAGGGAAATAACTATGACTGTTACGTTCGAAGGTTACGAGCGCCGCGCTGACAAGATCAACAAGTGCCTCGCCGACAACGGCATCGCCTCCCTCGAGGAAGCTCTGCAGATCTGCACCGACAAGGGCTTCAACCCGCGTGAGATCGTCAACAACACCCAGTCCATCGCCTTCCAGAACGCCGAGTGGGCCTACACCCTCGGCTGCGCTCTCGCTGTCAAGCGTGGCGCCAAGACCGCTTCTGAGGCTGCCGCCATCATCGGCGAGGGCATCCAGGCCTTCACCGTTCCCGGCTCCGTTGCCGAGGACCGCAAGGTCGGTCTGGGCCACGGCAACCTGGGCGCCATGCTCCTCGGTGACGACACCGAGTGCTTCGCGTTCCTGGCCGGCCACGAGTCCTTCGCTGCCGCCGAGGGCGCCATCGGCATCGCGATGAACG
>CABUGR010000331.1 GCA_902491135.1 uncultured Collinsella sp.
GTCGGCGTTCTCGACGGCCTTGAGGTCGACGGTGACATAGTCGTCAGCCTCGACGGCGCGGCCCTCGACGTCCTCGAAGGTGGCACGGTAGTTGAGGAGCATCTCGACCTGGTTGTTGATCTCGGACTCGGTGACCTCCGCGGGAGGCATCTCGATCTCGACGGCGTCGAAGGAGGAGAGCTCGGCAGCGGGACGCAGGGAGAACTCGACGGTGTAGGTGTAGTCCTCGTGATCCTTGGCGAGGTCGAGCTCCTTGTAGTCACCGCTCTTGGTGGGGACGATGTCCAGCTCGTTGAGGACGGCGGGCTCGTTGGCGGCGATCAGGTCGTTGGTGGCCTGAGCAAGGGTAGCCTCGGCGCCAAGAGCGGAGTCGATGACCGGACGGGGAGCCTTGCCAGCGCGGAAGCCCGGGAAGCGATACTTCTTGGCGGTGTCCTTGTAGGCCTTCTTGATCGCGGCGTCGACGTCGGCGGCCGGGATGGTGACCGTAGCGGTGAGCTTGGCGTCCTTGACGTCAGAAGCGGTGATGTTCAACACGTTCCTCCTCATACTGCCCAGCTTATCTGAGGTGCTGGTACCTTTATGCAACAAGCGTCGCGAGGGCATAAACCGACGCGGGTGCGTTGGTGCGGGCGAAAGGACTCGAACCTTCACGGGAATCCCACCAGAACCTAAATCTGGCGCGTCTACCAATTCCGCCACGCCCGCATGAGCGCACAGACTAGGAATGATAGCAGATACGAACGGCAAGCGCACGCACACCTTTTACAGGCTCACGACCTCACCACGAGTGCAAATGGCGGGGCGAGTTGCCCCGCCCCGCCAATTACGACTTGTTCGCTGACCCGCTACTCCCCCAGCAGGGCCTTCTCGGGCGTGATCGGCAGCGAGCGGACCTGGTGGCCGGTGGCGTGTGCTACGGCCGAGGCCACGGCGGCGAGCGGCGTGTTGATGACGACCTCGCCGATCGACTTGGCGCCAAACGGGCCCGTCGGCTCGTAGCTCGGCTCAAAGGCCACGCGAATGCTGCCGATATCCAGACGCGTGGGCAGCTTGTAGCTCATAAAGTTGCCGGTACGCAGGCGGCCGCGGTCGTCGTGCTCAACAATCTCGTAGAGCGCGTGGCCGATACCTTGGGCAATGCCGCCCTCGGCCTGAACACGCGCGAGCGCCTCGTTGATCACGGTGCCGCAGTCCACAGCCGCCGCGTAGTCCACCACGGTCACCTTGCCGGTGGCCTTGTCGACCTCGACCTCGGCAATGCCGGCCATAAACGGCGGGGGCGAAACGGGCAGGCAGGCAGAGGCATGCGATGTGAGCGCGTCGCCGCCCGCGATGTTCTTGACGCACAGGTTGGCGAAGTCACGCAGCGTGAGGTAGCGGTTCTGCTCGCGCGCGGCACGCTCGTCGGACAAGCGCACGTACTGACCATCAAAGACCACATCGGTGGCGTCCACGTCCCACATCTGAGCGGCCTTGGCGCAAATCTTCTCACGCAGCTCGGTCGCTGCGTTTTTAGCGGCAAGGCCCGTCACGTACGTGCCCGAGCTCGCGTACGAGCCGGCGTCGAACGGAGACACGTCGGTGTCTACGCCGCGCACCACGATCAGCGAGCTCTCCACGCCCAGCTCCTCGGCGGCAATCTGCGCCAGGATCGTGTCGACACCCATACCGTTATCGGTGGCGCCGGTCGAAAGCGTAATAAAGCCGTCCTCTTCCAGGCGCATGTCGATGCCGGCGATATCCACGTTGGAAATGCCCGAGCCCTGCATGGTGAGCGCGCAGCCCAGAGCGCGCACACGGTCGCCCAGGTCCACAGCCAACGGCTTGTCGCGCCAGCCGATCATGTCCATCGCTCGCAACAGACAGCGGTCGAGTGCGCAGGCGTTGAGCTTCTCGTTGTAGTACTGCGGCATGGTCTCGCCCTCGCGCACGATGTTC
>CABUGR010000332.1 GCA_902491135.1 uncultured Collinsella sp.
TGGGCGCCTATATGGAAGAGCTCATGGATGCCAACGGCATTAAGAATGATTTTGTGCCCATCAAGGGCGAGACTCGCATTTGCCTCAACATCCTCCACGCCGGCAACCAGACCGAGCTGCTCGAGAGTGGCCCGACAATTGCCCCCGAGGAACTCGATGCCTTTACCGCCAAGTTTACTGAGCTTGCGGGCAAGGCCGATGTCGTCACCATCTCGGGTTCGCTGCCCCGCGGCGTCGAGGCGGACTACTATGCCAAGATCACGGGCATTGCCGAGAACGCCGGCGCCAAGGTGCTGCTCGATACCTCGGGTGCTTCGCTCGAGGCCGCCCTTAAGTCCGAAATTAAGCCCGAGCTGGTCAAGCCTAATCTGACCGAGATTAACGGCCTTCTGGGCACGAGCTTTACCACCGACGATGTGGACGAGCTCCGCGCCGCACTTGCCTCTGACGCCCGCTTCTCCGATATCCCCTGGGTCGTCGTGTCCATGGGTGCCGCCGGTTCCGTGGGCTTCCACAATGGCCGTGCGTTCCGCGCCAAGACTCCCGATATCCCCGCCGTTAACGCTACGGGCTCTGGCGACTCGACCATTGCCGGCTTCGCACATGCGATAGCTGCTGGCGCAGACGACGAGACGGTGCTGCGTACCGCCAACACCTGTGGCAAGCTCAATGCCATGGATCCCATGACCGGCCATCTGGTTATGGACCGTTGGGACGAGGTCTACAACGGCGTTGCCGTGACCGAGCTGTAAGAGCTTGGGCGTCGGCCCCGGCATCGGTTGCTTGCTTGTGGATAGAGCCGATGACAAGTGCGGTAGCATTATGCCGGGGCGCGACGCCGATGACGTCGTGTTTAATCCCGACCTTACCCTGGTCGAGACGTATGTGGGTGGCAACAGCGTCGGTAACGCGTTTGCCGAGTAGCTGCCAAAGAAACGATCCGAGAGGGGATTTAGATGATTTACGGTACACTGGGCGATATCGAGGAATACCGCGGAATGCTCAAGAGCCTCGATGTGCTGATCGACTGGCTCGAGGAGAACGACCCGGCGCAGCTCGAGGTCGGCAGCCATCAGATTCTGGGCGACAAGGTCTTTGCGAACGTCATGGCTCCCACGACGCGTCCCGAGGCCGAGGCTCACTATGAGACGCATCAGCGCTATCACGACCTGCAGATTGACGTCGAGGGCCGTGAGGCCTTTAAGGTTGCCACGGGCAGCCTGACGCTGGTCCAGGAGTTTGACGAGAAGGACGACTACGACCTGGTCGATTCCGACGCTTCGATCGCCGGCGATCTTGCTGACGACAAGTTTGCGCTGTTTGTCGCCGGCGAGCCTCACATGCCCACGCTCGAGTTCCCGGGCGATGGCGCACGGCCGGTCAAGAAGATCTGCTTTAAGCTGCTTGCAGACGCTTACTGGGAAGAGTAGCGCGCTGCTCGGCTGAGCTGCTCGTCTGATGGCGTGATTCCCCTAGGGAAATCACGCTAGGACCCCGCCAAACATGTTTTTCCCTAGGGGAATCACGTTTGGCGGGGTTTTCTGTTGTTTGAGCTGGATTCATTGGAGCGGCCAAATTAGGCTGAACGACGCAGTTATTGAGACACGATTGATGCTAAATGGATTGAAGGATAATTAAAATAGCTGTGGATACGAGAAATAGCTAATTGATGGGAGCTCTTTATGGGACTCAGCACAACCGCTTTAATTCCTAGGCGCGCTTTCTTGGTGTTGGGGCTCGCAGCTGGTTCTGCTTGCCTTACCGCTTGCTCCGGGAAGGGGAGCTATGATGATGGTTACGCTGCGGGCTATGCTGCTGCTCAGGCAGACGCTGCCGGAAAAGAAAAAGATGGCAGCGGCAGGAGCGGCGATATCCCAGCATGGTTGATTTTCAATCTCAACGCAACAGCCTGAACGGACCCCGCGTTTCCGCAGCT
>CABUGR010000333.1 GCA_902491135.1 uncultured Collinsella sp.
GGTCGGCGGGGCCATTGTGGCTCTTGACAGCGGATTGGGTCATATGAGCGAAAACCCGCCAGAGTGAGCAAGGTGCCTTGAAACGAGGCGGCATTGACCTTCTGGTCATGCCGTCGAAGTTGAAAGGCAGATTGCCGCTCTGGCGGGTTTGCAGCGTCGGCCGGTTACGGCGTTTGTAAAACGCCGTAACCTACTGAATGAGCATGGCGTCGCCAAAGCTGAAGAAGCGGTAGCGCTCCTCGATGGCAGCGGCGTAGGCATCCATGATCTGGTCGCGGGTGGCAAGCGCGCTCACGAGCATCATGAGCGTGGAGCGCGGCACATGGAAGTTCGTGATCAGCGCATCGACCACGTGATAGGTCGAGCCGGGCATGAGGTAGAGCTGCGTCGTCGCGTTCTCGCGCACCACGATGTCACCGCGGCCGAGCGTATCGGCCCCGTCCTCGCGGCCCTCAAAATAGCGCGCCGTCACGGCCGGATCGGACACTGGCGCATCGACGTCAAACGCGCTCTCGAGCGAGCGCACTGCGGTGGTGCCGACGGCGATCACACGATGGCCCTCGGCCTTCGCCTTATGCACGGCGTCGACAACCTCCTGCGACACGTGGTAGCGCTCGGTGTGCATCACATGCTGCGTGGGATCGTCCTCCTCCACCAGACGGAAGGTATCGATGCCCACCTCGAGTTCGACAGCGGCAAACTTCGCACCCTTGGCCTCGATGGCAGCCATGAGCTCAGGCGTAAAGTGCAGACCCGCCGTGGGAGCGGCAGCCGAATGCTCCTCCTTCATGGCGTAGACGGTCTGGTACTTCTCGGGGTCGCCCTCGTAATCGGTAATGTAGGGCGGCAGCGGCACGTGACCGGCGGCGTGAATGGCCTCGTCGAGCGTGCGCGGCTCACCGGCAGCATTGCAACCGGCCGGCTCAAAGCGCACCAGACGGCCACCGCGGCTATCGGTGACAAAGTCGATGACCTCGGCCGTCAGCACCACGGGAGCCCCCTCGGGCGCATGGGCGCCACCGGCGCGATACTCAATCTGAGCACCGGGCTTCAGGCGCTTGCCCGGCTTGACCAGGCACTCCCAAACGTGACCCAGCGGGTCAACATCCTCGCGGCGCTTGAGCAGCAGCGTCTCGACCACGCCACCCGAGCCCGACTTGCGACCGATCAGGCGGGCCGGCATCACACGCGTCTTGTTGATGACGAGCACGTCGCCCGGCTCGATATAGTCGATGATGTCGCGGAAGATGCGGTGCTCAACGGTGCCGCCATGCTCCAGCGGCGTTCCCGCCTGGGAGCCCTTGCGATCCACCACCAGCAGGCGGCAGGAGTCGCGCGGCTCGGCAGGCGCCTGGGCGATGAGCTCTTCGGGCAGGTTATAGTCAAAATCATCGGTACGCATAGACACGTCGGATTCTCCTTATATAGCTAAAGTCCGCTCTACATCCTAGCAGGCTGACGTCCCAAATGAACTACTTTTTGGCGGCTTTGCGCTCGTCGCGGATGCGGGCGCGGTCCATGGCCGCCTCGACAGCCGAGAAGCGGCAACCACAGTAGTTCTGCCGATACATGCCAAGCTCGCGCGATCGGCGTGTCGCCTCGGGGTAATACGGGCGAAAATCACGAATCACCGGTGTAAGCCCGCGGGCGGTAGCCAGGCGCTCCAACACGTCATTACAGGTATCGAACAGCTGATACGGCGAGACGGCGAGCGTCGTACCCACATATTCGAACCCGCGCTCCTGGGCCACGCGGCACGCCTCGGCCAAGCGCAAGGCATAGCACGCGCGACAGCGACGGGGCCGATCGGCACCCAGCGGTGCCACGCCGGCCTCCCAGCGCTCGCGGTCCTCCCCCGCCTCGATGAGCTCGATGTCGCCATCGGCACACCACCGGCGCAGCTCGTCCAAGCGGCGCTGCCATTCATCGCGCGG
>CABUGR010000334.1 GCA_902491135.1 uncultured Collinsella sp.
GTCCGACTTGCGCAGCAGCAGGCTGACGACATCCGCGATCGTGCCCAGCAGTACGAGCGCGAGACGCGTTATGCTGCCGAGGACTACGCAGAGCAGGTCTTTACGCACCTGGAGGAGAACCTCAAGAGCCTGACCGGCACCGTTACCCGTTGCCGTCAGCAGCTCAACGAGGGTGCCGCCCAACAGAATGGTCAGTGGTAATGGCTGAGTTCCCGAGCGTTACCGTCGATCTTTCCGAGCAGCTCGAGTTTCCTGGAGATTCGTATCCGCTGACCGGTAAGGTCGATGTCGCCACCTACACGGTGGGCGAGAAGGAGTACCAGCTTCAGGACGGCATCGACTACGACGTTGTCTTTACCAATGCCGGTACCGGTGTCTTGCTCACGGGTATGGTCCGCGCACACGCCACTGGCGAGTGCGACCGTTGCCTGGAGCCCGCTTCGTTTGATATTTCCGGTGAGATTGAGGAGTTCTACCTCTTTGAGGAGCCCGAGGATCCCGAGGCCTACGAGGACGGCTACGAGCTCCTGGGTGAGGACCGTATCGTCGATCTGGGTGAGCCTATCAATGACGCGGTCGTTATGGACACGCCGTTTGTGGTACTCTGCAAGCCCGATTGCCGTGGTCTGTGCCCCACATGCGGTTGCAATCTCAACGTCGAGCAATGCGATTGCGCCGCCCAGGCAGAGGCAGAATGGGCCGCTGCCACGGAAAATCCATTTGCAGCATTGAAGAATCTCAAGCTTGATGAGTAAAACTGTGGTAGTATCGCTACTTGCGCGTAATCGCCACACTGGATAGTTCATAAGGAAGGTCACTATGCCCGTACCTAAACAAAAGCAGGGTCGTATCCGCACTCACACCCGTCGTTCCGCCAACATGAAGATCTCGGCTGCGGCTCAGTCCACGTGCCCCCGTTGCGGTGCTGTCAAGCTCCCGCACCACGTGTGCCCCAGCTGCGGTTTCTACAAGGACCGCGAGGTTATCGTTACCGAGTAACGGTATACTCTGGATGCGATGCCGTTCCAAATGGAACCACAATGGCCGGCTCAATGAGTCGGCCATTTTTGTATAAGGAGCATGTATATGAGTAACGTTCGCGTTTGTGTAGACGTTGTGGGCGGAGACGAGAAACCTCAGGTTGTTCTCGATGGTATCGAGGCTGCGCTTGCCGCCGATCCCGATATCGAGGTCTTGGCAGCTGGCCCCGCCGAAATCGTCAATCCCTTTGCAGCTTCCCATGCACGTGTTGAGGCCCTTGAGGCACCTGACGTTATCGCCATGGATGACGATCCCATTCGCGCCGTGATGACCAAGCGTAAGTCGTCGATCGTGCTTTCTTGCCGCGCCATTAAGAAGGGCAACGCGGATGCGTTCTTCTCCGCCGGCTCGACCGGTGCCATGACCGCCGCTGCCACCGCCTACGTGACGCCGTTTAGGTATCAGGCCGAAGGCAAGAAGCAGCCGGTGCGTCCCTGTCTGACCAATGCGCTGCCCAATCGCGCCGGCGGTCTGACGGTGCTGTGCGACATGGGTGCCAACCCCGATGTCGAGGTTGACGATATGGTGCGTTTTGCCCAGATGGGCAGCGCCTATGCCCGCGTCGTCCTGGGCATCGAGCATCCTCGCGTGGGCCTGCTTGCCAACGGCACCGAGGACGAGAAGGGTTCTAACTTTACCAAGGCCTGTTTCCCTGCTATGAAGGCCGCCGTTCCCGGCTTTGTTGGTAACTGCGAGGGCACCGACCTCACCTCAGGCAACTTCGATGTCGTCGTTGCCGATGGTATGTCGGGCAATATTGCGCTCAAGGCCACCGAGGGCGCTGCCAAGTTTTTGCTGCAGGAGCTCAAGGGTGTCTTTATGTCTTCGCTCGGCACCAAGATTGCCGCGCTGCTCATCAAAAATCAGATGCGCGAG
>CABUGR010000335.1 GCA_902491135.1 uncultured Collinsella sp.
GATACCGGCCGTTTTCAGTACCAAAACGCCGATGCCGCCGCGTTCCATGCGGCCTCGCGTCTGGTTGCCCACGGTGCCGATCCGGCGCGTGTGGCACTCGAGGTATATCAGAGCATGCGCGTTGAGTTTTTGCACCTCAAGTCCATCGTTATGGGCCGCATCAAGACGGTGGCCCACGGGCGCGTCGCGTATAGCTATGCGTACCAGAGCGACCTTGAGGCTTGCGGTGTCACCTCGGATGAGTGCGACGGCCTGGTTGACGTGGTGCGTTCGGTGATGGGCGTCGAGGTCTGCATGTTCTTAAAGGGCATTGAGGGCGATACCAAGGTGCGTGGCAACCTGCGCTCCAAGGGCGACCTCGATGTGTCCGAGATTGCTGCCAACTTTGGCGGTGGCGGGCATCATGCCGCCGCCGGCTTTTCCAACAACGGAACGATTCGCGAGACGCTCGCCGTGGCACTTCCCATGCTGGCCGAGCTGGTGGGGGAGGATCCCGCTTCGGTGACCGTCGAGCTCTAACTAATTGGATGGTACATGGCTCGTCGAACGCCTTCTCAATTGAATATGCTACTCGCCGTCGATAAGCCGGTGGGCTGCACGTCCCATGACGTGGTTTCGCAATGCCGACGCGCCCTCCATGAGCGGCGCGTCGGCCATGCCGGCACGCTCGACCCCATGGCATCCGGTGTCATGGTGGTGGGCGTGGGCCAGGCCACCCGTCTGCTGGGCATGCTTACCCTCGATACCAAAAGCTATGTCGCCGACATTTCGTTTGGCGCCGAGACCAATACCGATGATGCGGAGGGCGAGGCGGTCCGCACGGTGGCTGTTGGCAACGAGCTCCGCGATCCTGCCTTTGCCCGTGAGCACTTGGCCGCCATGCTGGGTCCGCAGATGCAGGTGCCGCCGGCGTTTTCGGCTATCTCGGTCAATGGCGTTCGCGCCTACAAGTCTGCTCGCGAGGGCAATGCGGTGGACCTACCTCCGCGCCCCGTCGAGGTCTATGCCGCCGACCTGATCGCCGTGGGCGGCGAAGGTGATACGTGTGTGTGGACCGTGGCGTTCTCGGTGAGCAAGGGCACCTATATCCGTGCGCTCGCTCGCGACCTGGGCCGCGCTTGCGATAGCGCCGCGCATATTTCCGCGCTGCGCCGCACGGCCTCCGGTGTTGTTTCCATTGGCGCCTGTCATGCGGTCGAGGAGCTTTCTCCCGAGTCCGCGGCTGGCTTTGCCCTGGATCCCATTGCGGCCCTGGGCGCCACGCGTGTTGACTTGCCGGGCAATCTTGCCGACGACCTGCTCTGCGGCCGACGCATTCCCGTTGAGCGTGCGCTTGCCGATTTCGATTCCTCGAAGGCGCCGTTTGCGTTGGTGCTCGATGGGGGACTCAAGGCGCTCGCCCGCATTGAGGGCGGCCGCTTTGTCATGGAGCACGTGTTTCCGCAGGCAGTCGGCGGTGTTCGATGATGTTGTCCGCTCGCGAGCTCGCGCGTGTCTTTTTCGCGGGCGAGTCGGACGAGGCTCGCATCGTTGCTGCCGATACGTTTGATGAGTGTGAGCACTTGGGTGCCGCATCGATTGCCATTGGCGTGTTCGACGGCGTTCACCGTGGACACCAGGAACTCATCGAAGCGCTTGTCCGTGATGCCCGTGCCCATGGCTGTAAGGCGGTCGTGGTTACCTTCGATCCCGACCCGGACGTTGTGGTGAGCCCTTCGCCCGCTCAAAAATTGATGACGACGGCCGACCGTCTGCATGCCCTGGCTCAAACTGGGGTCGATGCGGTGGTGGCCGTTCCCTTTACGCCTGAGGTTGCGGCGCTTGACCATGTTGCTTTTCTCTCGCTGGTGTCGCGTCTGGTCGACATTCGATCGATTCGCGTTGGCAGCGACTTTAGGCTGGGTCGT
>CABUGR010000336.1 GCA_902491135.1 uncultured Collinsella sp.
TTGCTATAGAGACAAGGAGGCCAGTCATGGCACTTGAGAAGATTGACATCGACACCCTCGACCCGGCGGCGACCATCGTCGTGGCAACGGGCAACGCCCATAAGCTCACCGAGATCGAGGCCATTTTGGGCAAGGTCATGCCCGAGGTGCGCTTTGTGGCGCTCGGCCAGCTGGGTGATTTTGAGGATCCCGAGGAAAACGGCACGACGTTTTTGGAGAACGCCATCATCAAGGCCCAAGCCGCGGTTGAGGAGACGGGCCTTATGGCCATTGCCGACGATTCGGGCTTGGTCGTCGACGCGCTGGACGGTGAGCCCGGTGTGTATAGCGCGCGCTATGCGGGCGTGCACGGCGACGATGCCGCCAACAACGCCAAGCTTCTCGTTAACCTGGAAGGCGTGGCAGATGAGGACCGCACCGCGCGCTTTATGAGCGTCGTCGCGCTCATCGACACGGACGGTCTGGTTACCTATGGCGAGGGCGCCTGCGAGGGCGTTATCGCGCACGAGGGCCGCGGCGACCATGGTTTTGGCTATGACCCGCTGTTCCTGCCGGTCGACACGCCGGGCAAGACCATGGCCGAGCTGACGGCTGACGAGAAGAACGCCATCAGCCATCGTTTCCACGCGCTCGAGCATCTGTCCGCCAAGCTGACGGGCGAGGAGTAGGCCATGCGTGCGGTGGTGCAGCGCGTGCTCAACGCCGGCGTGACGGTCGACGGCGAGTGCGTGGGCCGCATTGGACGCGGCTACCTGGTGCTGCTGGGTGTGGGCCATGGCGATACGCGTGCCGAGGCCGACAAGCTGTGGGGCAAGCTCCGCGGGCTGCGTATCAACGAGGACGAGAACGGCAAGACCAATCTGGCACTTGCCGATTTCGACGGCGAGGTGCTCGTGGTGTCGCAGTTCACGCTGTTCGCCGACTGCCGCCACGGTCGCCGTCCGTCGTTTACGGATGCCGGCGCACCCGATGTTGCCAACGAGCTCTACGAGTACTTCCTGACGCTTGTGCACGAGGACGTTGAGCATGTGGCGCACGGTATCTTTGGCGCCGACATGAAGGTCGACCTGGTCAACGACGGCCCATTCACCATCGTCTTGGACACCGACAACCTTTAGGTTACGCGGTTTTACCAAACCGCGTAACAACTGGTCATGCGAGGTTGTCGTCTGGTACGTATTTGGGACGGGGCTTATTTAGCTACTTGCGTATGGCCACAACAGGGTGCTATAGTATTAGAGTTTTGTCTATCTTAGGGGTATTATCCCCTTTTTGAATTGCACCTTCTGGAGGCCCTGTTCATGGAAGAGATGGAAGTCAATCACGTCGACGACATCCACGAGAAGCTGACCGATATGGTGGGCGATCGCGTCAAGGTTAAGGCCAACATGGGCCGTACCCGCGTCGTCGAGCGCATGGGCACCATCAAGAGCGTCCACCCCGCCGTCTTTATCGTCGAGGTTGACGAGCGTCGCGGCCGCAAATCGCGTCAGTCCTACCAGTATATCGATGTCCTCACCGGTCAGGTCGAGCTGTTCGACCCCGAGAGCGGCGAGCACATCTTTACCCCGCTCGGCAATCAGCTCGAGGAGCATTAACGGTGACCGATCGGTCCCTGACTCTTTCCGCGCCGGCAAAGATTAACCTCTACCTGGGGGTTCATACCGAGCGCGATGACCGCGGCTACCACAGGGTCGATTCCCTGATGGCAGCCGTCGGTCTTTCCGATACCGTGACGGTCACGCCGGCGCAGGCGCTGACCGTCCAGACGGTTCCAGCATCAGATTTTCCCATGCAAAAGAATACGGCGTATCGGGCTGCGGTTGCTATGGCCGAGCATTATGGTCGCGAGGCAAACATCTGCGTGACGATTGAGAAGCGCATTCCATTGTGCGCTGGCTT
>CABUGR010000337.1 GCA_902491135.1 uncultured Collinsella sp.
TTTACCGAGTAACGATAGAAAAAGCCGGCGGGCCCGAATCTGCTCGGACCCGCCGTATGGGTTAAACGCTCAAAAGCACCTTCACAGTTACAGCTTGTTAGCGATCTTCTTTGCCGTGCGCTTAACGCCGGCCACCAGGCCTCCTGCAGGATGCTCCTTCTCGTATGCTAGACGCTTCTCACGTTTGGCGTACTCTTCGACGATGATATCGCCGTACTCATCTTCGATCTTGTCGAAGAAGTCGACGGCGCCCTTAATTTCCTCAGCGGTCGGGTGTCCCTTTTGGACACCGCCGGCGAGTTTGAACGGCCCCCACGTATCAAAGCCGGGGCAGCCGTAGACACCCATAAAGATGGCCTGCCTCATGCGGCAGATGCCATCGATATCCTTGCCGTACCACTTGTTTTTGCCACCGTAGGTCATAAGGCCAAACACCTTGTCCTGCGGCTGCAGCACGTTGGTCAGTACACGTGCCATATCCTTGTCGATCTCGGAGTAATAGATGCCCGTGGCGACGCCGATTAGATGATATTCGTGCAGGTTGGGGTACTCGTTTTTGCCGAGTGACTTCACGTCGAGGGTATCGATCTCGGGGTGCGCCTCGACGATGGCGTCCACGAGCTTTTTCGTATTGCCGTGATGGCGCGAGGCGTAGAGGATGATGGTTCGCATAAGAAGGCCTTTCAGCTGTAATTGCATCAATGTCTGTATGGTACCCCGTTACATGGCTGGGATACCGGACGCATCGATGAACGTGCGGGTTTGTCCTTTGGTCAGGGCCGAGACGGGTACTTGCGAGCAAAAAGCAGTTGTTCGAAAGGATGGGCAATGGAATACGCTCTCTCCAACGATTCGATTTCTATTAAGGTGTCCACGGCTGGTGGTTCGTTTACCTCGATCGAGGCCGGAGGTCGCGAGTATCTGTGGCAGGGCGATCCCGCCGTGTGGTCCGGCCAGGCACCGATTTGCTTCCCGATTTGCGGAGGCTTGCGCGATAACAACGCCATGACGTTTGCCGGGCATCATGTAAAGCTCGCTCGCCATGGGTTTGCGCGCAAACAGGAGTGGAAGCTGCTGAGCCAGAGCGAGAACGAGCTGGCGATGTGCCTGGCTTCGGAGGATAACGCCGCGCTGCTGAGCGATTATCCGTATCCGTTTAAGCTTGTCGCCCGCTATACGCTCGAGGACGCTGCCGTGCGCGTTTCCTATGAGGTCACCAACGAGGGCACCGAGGACATGCCGTTCTTTATTGGCGGTCATCCCGGCTTTAGGTGTCCGCTCGATGAGGGCGAGGCCTATACGGACTACGAGTTGCGCTTTGAGAAGGACGAGGCTGCGGAGCTCTGCACCGCCGTCCCCTCGACTGGCTTGATCGACGTGACCAATCGCTCCAAGAACCCCATGGTGGGAAAGACGCTGCCTCTGTCACATGAGCTCTTCGATTTTGCGGAGACCATCTTTGACGTGCTCGAGAGCCGTCAGGTCACGCTTTCCAAAAAGGGCGAGGACAAGGGCGTCCGCCTGAGCTTTGAGGGCTTCCCATATCTCATTGTGTGGAGCAAGCCCGAGGGCGATTTTGTGGCGGTTGAGCCCTGGGGCGGCCTTTCGACCTGCTCCGATGAGGACGACGTGCTTGAGCATAAGCGCGGCTGCCTTGTCGCCAAGCCCAAGGAGACCGTCGTTCGCTCGTTCACGATTGAGATTCTGTAATTCCGTTTTGTCGACTCGTATCGCGAGGCACAAGGAGCCTGCGAGATAAGGAGCTAAAAATGATCCTCACCGTTACGATGAACCCGTCTGTCGATACGCGCTATCAGCTCGATGAGCTCATTATCGACGACGTCAACCGTGTGACGCCCGAAAAGACCGCCGGCGGCAAGGGCCTTAACGTTGCCCGC
>CABUGR010000338.1 GCA_902491135.1 uncultured Collinsella sp.
CGTGGGCAAGTCGACGCTGTTCACCGCGCTTACCAAAAAGACCGGCCTTGCCGCCAACTACCCGTTTGCCACGATCGACCCCAACGTGGGTATCGTCGACGTGCCCGATAGCCGCTTGCAAAAGCTTGCCGACATCGTTAACCCGGGCCGCATTGTGCCGGCGACGGTCGAGTTCGTCGACATCGCAGGTCTGGTGAAGGGCGCCAACGAGGGCGAGGGCCTGGGCAACCAGTTCCTGGCCAACATTCGCGAGACCGACGCCATCTGCGAGGTCGTGCGCTACTTTAAGGACCCCAACGTCATGCGTGAGGTGGGCCGCACGGGCGAGTTCGTCGATCCCGCCGGCGATGCCGACACCATCATGACCGAGCTCATCCTGGCCGACATGGGCACGCTCGAGAAGCAGCTGCCCAAGCTCGAGAAGGAGGCCAAGCGCGACAAGGAGCTCATGCCCAAGTTTGAGGTCGCCAAGCGCCTGCTCGCCTGGCTCAACGAGGGCAAGCGCGCCGCGTCCATGGAGATGACCGACGAGGAGCGTGCTGCTGCCAAGGGCCTGTTCCTGCTCACCATGAAGCCCATCCTGTATGTGGCCAACGTAGACGAGGACATGCTCAACGAGGACCTGGCGCCCATCGATGGCGTCAAGCCGCTGCCGATCTGCGCCAAGATCGAGGCCGAGCTTTCCGAGCTCGATCCCGAGGACGCTGCCGACTACCTGGAGAGCCTGGGCCTGGAACAGCCCGGTCTGGACGTGCTCGCGCAGGCGGCCTATAAGCTGCTCGGTCTGCAGTCGTTCTTTACGGCCGGCGAGATGGAGGTCAAGGCCTGGACGGTTCGTCAGGGCGCGACCGCCCCGCAGGCCGCCGGCGTCATCCACACCGATTTTGAGCGCGGCTTTATTAAGGCCGAGGTCATTGGCTATGACGACTACATCGAGCTCGGCGGTGAGCAGGGCGCCAAGGCCGCCGGCAAACTGCGTATTGAGGGCAAGGACTATGTTATGGCCGATGGCGACGTCGTGCACTTCCGCTTTAATGTGTAAGGACGACGCGCATGTTTAAATATGGCAAAAAAGCTGGCTACATGGGTATTGCGCTGCTCGTACTTGCGGTGATTCCGCTGGTGGTTGCAGCGTTTGTTATCCCCAACATTGGCCCCGAGGTGGCAACGAAGTTTAATGCCGCCGGCGAGGTGACGCGCTGGGGTAAGAGCTACGAGCTGTTGGCGCTGCCGGTACTCAATCTGCTGCTGAGCGTGGCGACGTACTTTACGGCGGGACGCCAAGCCAAGAACAATGACGACTCCGCCGCCATGGCGCGCATCGTGTGCGAGCGCTACCTGCGCAACGGTTGCATTACGGGTGTGTTCCTCAACGTGATCAACGTTTACTTTATGTACTCGGCGATTACCGGAACGGGCTTTGGCTTTGGTTTCTAGCTTGTCCTTTTAGGCAACGAGCCTGCAAGCATATTCGATGGCTGCTGCGAGGCCGCCGCTCGATCGTGGTTGAAAGACTGCATCGGCGGCGGCCTCGTTTTCGTATCCGGCGCCGCGAAGGGCGAGTGCTATGCCGGCTTCTAAAAGGAGCGGCAGGCCGCGTTGGCTGGTTGCGATTACGGCAGCCTGATTGAGCGAGCAGCCGTGCGTTTGGCATCGGATGGCAAGTTCACCTCGCGCCGGGCAAGGGACCAGAACGGCGGCGACGCGACTTGATAGCAATGCAAATGCTGTGCGCTCATCGGGCGAAAGGCATTCAGCTTCAACGACGACGAGCTTGGGCGGCGCGCTGTTTGTGCGAAGCGTGGCTCGGTACATGCGGACCGAAGAACCCGACATAGAAAACTCCTGTGTATTCGGGAAAACGTAAACTATAGTTTACGTTTATGTTCGGCTCC
>CABUGR010000339.1 GCA_902491135.1 uncultured Collinsella sp.
CTGAGCTCGTCGGTGCCCTCGGGCACATCAATGTTCGATATATCGGTCATCGGCACCGAAGCCTCTGCGCCTTCGACCTGCTCGACACGCTCTTTGCTCATTCCACTCCCCCGAAACAGCCTGGAAGCAATTCGGCTTACCTTACCACGGCGAAGTCACCAGCTGGAGGCTTGTCCGCTTATCGGTAGGACAATTCCGCAGGCGTCTTTCCATAGCTCGATACCGTAATGGCCTTGCATTATGCGACAGCCAAATCGCGGCAGCAGGCTCTTTTGAAATGGATGCGACAAAGCCCCCGAATTCCACAATGTAAGCGATTTTTAAAAATGTTCTTGCCACCGAGTTCAGGCTCCGTTATATTATCCCTTGCGCGCTTGCGCACCCTTGATCGGGCGTTTAGCTCAGGGGGAGAGCGCTTCCCTGACACGGAAGAGGTCAGAAGTTCAAATCTTCTAACGCCCACCAAATGTTCGCAGCTCAGAGGCTATGTCCTCTGGGCTGTTTTGTTTTATGTCGCCAAATCCGCCGGCAGCTCCAACCGCCCAAACAACCACCCTGCCCATACACAAAACCGCGTCAGCGACCCAGGTGCCTATCCCGGCTGACTCCGCAGTCAATCAAAACCGCCCCAATAGCCACCGAGGCCGAGACCAACGCGTCTCGAACCCATCCGAGCCGCAACTTCTCGACAAAACGCCGCGATGTCTGCGCCCTGCGGTATCCTTGAGCCACTTACACCTGCAGCACCAAGGAGCCACCATGCGCACCGAGCTCGATGTCCCCTTTTCGCACAAAGAAGAAGCCAAGGCGCTGGGCGCCAAATGGGACCGGACCAAGAAGATCTGGTATGTACCCAGCGGCGTCAACCCCGAGCCCTTTGCCGAGTGGCTGCCCGGTGTTGACCGATCCGACCCCTCAGCGCCGTATATATATCTAGTACTGGGCAAGCGCGAGTGCTGGAAGTGTCACAAAGAGACCTCGGTCGCGGCCTTCGGCATTCCCTATCGAACCGATAACGACGAGAGCATCGCCATCGCGCACGCGCCCAACGAAGCCAGGTACATTGCCATCGACACGGCCAACGCCAACGCACTCGCCATCGTGCCCGCTCTTGGCTGCGTGCCGGGCGAGATCCGCGACTACCTTCATAAGCGCTGCGGCTACAAGCCCGTAGGCGCGCGAGCCTCCAAAGCCCCGTCGCTCGGCAACACGTGCACCAGTTGCGACGCGCTGCAAGGCAGCCGCTATCTGTTCGAGGAGCCCTCGTCCCCGTTTGCCCTCACTGCCATCAACAAGCTGCCGGCACTGGAGTTTATACGCGTCGAAGTTGCCGGCGTCTTTGGCGTCCCGGCCACGCGTACCGACTTTGACCAGGCGCTCTTTACCTGGGCACGCGACCATCACGCCGAGTTCCACAAGCAACTCGGTGAGGGGATTTATTTGTAGAGGCAAAAGACACTCACAGCCAACTCCTCCGCATCACCTATCCCTCGTCGCCGGCGTCGTACACGATATCGAGGCCACAAACAGGGCATTTCTCCGGATACACCGGCATATGAACGCCTGTCCGTTTTCTCACTTCGTCGCTGAGTCTGTCGCGCGCATCGATAAACCGAATGTCGAGACACGGTATTTGCGAGCCGCAGCAAGGGCAGGTGACGACAAACGACGCGCAATCAACCTCTACGCTCGGAAACATATTGTTGTCTATAAGGGCACACGGCAGTTTTCCGTACTTCCCCATCGCAATATCGCCTCGCCAGCTCATATACGCTCCCCTCTCGCTATACAAATCAGGAAGAGCATGCACCGGCGGGCGTGCGCGAGATCGCATCGCCACGCTCCATCCCGAGATCCGCTGCCGCTTCACGCCCGACACCAC
>CABUGR010000340.1 GCA_902491135.1 uncultured Collinsella sp.
CCCTTTTGTTTCAAGACGCCGCCATCATGCTGAGGAGGCAACCATGACAACTTCGCCTTTGGCAAACCCCACGGCCACCAGGGAGCTGCTGGAGGAGTTTGGCCTTGCGACCAAGCATCGCCTGGGCCAGAATTTCCTGATCGACAACCATGTAATTGAGCGCATTTGCGAGCTTGCCGAGCTTGTAGGCGATGAGCGCGTGCTCGAGGTTGGTCCGGGCGTTGGTACGCTCACGCTTGCGCTGTTGCAGGAGGCGGCGTGCGTCACGTCGATCGAGGCCGATCCCGAGCTCGAGCCGGTGCTCGATGCTCACGCCGCCGACTACGCCAACTTCCGCTTTATCATGGGCGACGCGCTTAAGGTGACGCCGGAGCAGATTGAGCAGGCCGCCGGCGGTGAGCCGACGGTATTTGTCGCGAACTTGCCCTATAACGTGGCGGCGACGATCATCTTGCAGTTTTTTCAGACGATGCCCGCGCTCAAGCGTGCCGTGGTCATGGTGCAAAAGGAGGTTGCCGATCGCATTGCCGCAGTGCCGGGCAACAAGACCTATGGCGGCTATACGGCAAAGCTCGGCCTGTATGCGCAGGTGACGGGTCGCTTTGAGGTGCCGCCGCGTTGCTTTATGCCAGCGCCGCACGTGGACTCGGCCGTCGTGCGTATCGACCGTGTTGACGGCGTGGTGCCCGAGGGGCTCGATCGCGAGTTCGTGGCTCGTGTGATCGACGCTGCATTTGCTCAGCGGCGCAAGACCGTCCGAAATTCCATGAGCGCCAACGGTTTTGCCAAGGACGTGCTCGATGCCGCTTTTGAGGTTTGCGGTATCGCACCCACCACGCGCGCCGAGACGCTCGATGTTGCCGACTTTGTCCGTCTGGCCCGGGAGCTAATCCATGACGCCTAATGCCGAACGCGTGACGTTTACCAAGAAAAAGAAGACGGTTGCTTGTCCCGTGCCCTTGGCGCCGCTTGCCGACACGCATGCACATCTGCTTTCGTTTTGGGGCAAGGATGTGCCCGAGACGCTCGTGCGCGCCAAAGCCGCGGGCGTCGACCTGTTGGTGACGATGTTCGACCCCATTGCCGACAAGCTGGTGCGCGAGATTCTTCCGATGCAGGATATCCCGCAGATCAAGTATCTTGCCGGCGTGTATCCGTATGGCGCGCCGGACTATACCGACGACGTTCATGCACAGGTCGTTGCGGCACTTGATGACCCCTTATGCGCCGGTATTGGCGAAATCGGCCTGGACTACCACATGGACTATGACGACGATATCGCGCCGGCACCCCATAACGTGCAGATTGATTGCATGGCGCGCCAGCTCGAGCTTGCCGTGCGCCGCAATGTGCCGGTGGAGCTGCACCTGCGTCACGAGGACTCGGATGGGGAGCGCACCTCGCACGTTGATGCGTACAACGTGCTTCGTGAGGTGGGCGTGCCCCAGGCCGGTTGTGTGCTGCACTGTTTTGGCGAGGACCGCGCCACGATGGAGCGCTTTGTGGAGCTGGGCTGCTATATCGCCTATGGTGGTGCGGCCACCTTTAAGCGCAACGACGACGTGCGCGAGGCATTTGCGGCAACCCCACTCGATCGAATTATGTTCGAGACGGATTGCCCGTATATGGCTCCAGAGCCCATCCGCGGTCTTGAATGCGAGCCCGCAATGATCTCCATTACGGCAAACACGCTGGTCAACGACCGTGTCGATCGTACCGGCGAGGATGCTGAGGCAATCGCGCGAGCAGCTTGGGAAAATGCCTGTAAACTTTTTCAAAAATAGTTCTTGCGTTCGCGATGGCGCTCCGTTATTCTAATTCCTGCACGCGGGCGTGGCGGAATTGGCAGACGCGTACGGTTCAGGTCCGTATGGGGGCAACC
>CABUGR010000341.1 GCA_902491135.1 uncultured Collinsella sp.
GAGTGGTACCGCGAGGGTCGCGTGCCGCTGCACACCCTCCGTGCCAAGATCGACTACGGCACGGCCACCGCTCGCACCACCATGGGTTCTTGCGGTGTCAAGGTTTGGATCTACCTGGGCGAGAAGCTTCCCGGCCAGCCCGTCCCGAACCCGGCGCTCGAGGGCTCCTCGCGTCCGCGTCGTCGTAACTCCGAGAGGAGGGGTCAGTAGTGCTTGCCCCTAAGCGTATTCTTCACCGCAAGGTGCAGCGTGGCTCCATGAAGGGCCAGGCCAAGGGTAATACCGAGCTGCATTTCGGCGAGTTTGGTATCCAGGCTCTCGAGGCCCATTGGATCACCAACCGTCAGATCGAGGCCGCTCGTATTGCCATGACCCGCTACATGAAGCGTGGCGGTCGTGTCTACATCACGATCTTCCCCGATAAGCCCATCACCAAGAAGCCTGCCGAGACTCGCATGGGTTCTGGTAAGGGTAACCCCGAGGAGTGGGTGGCCGTCGTCAAGCCCGGCCGCATCATGTTCGAGGTCAAGGGCGTGCCCGAGGAGGTCGCTCGCGAGGCTCTGCGTCTTGCACAGCACAAGCTTCCCATCAAGACCAAGATTGTTGCTGCCAAGAACGCTGAGCAGCGCATCGAGAAGGAGATGGCTGAGGAGGCCGCTCTCGAGGCCAAGTGGGCTGCTGAGGACGCCGCCGCCGCCAAGGAGGAGAACTAATGAAGCCCGCAGAGATTCGTGAGCTCTCGGACGCTCAGCTCGTTGAGAAGCTGAAGGAAATGCGCGCCGAGCTCTTTAACCTTCGTTTCCAGATGGCCACCAGCCAGCTGGACAACACCGCTCGCGTCAACACCGTGAAGAAGGACATCGCTCGCGTCCTCACGGAGCAGCGCGCCCGCGAGATCGCAGCGGAGAAGTCCGCTGTCGCCGAGTAGGACCTAAGGAGAGAACATGACTGATTCGCGTAACTCGCGTAAGGTCCGTACGGGTGTCGTTACCTCCGTCTCCGGTGCCAAGACCATCGTTGTCACCATCACCGAGCGCAAGCGTCACCCCAAGTACGGCAAGATGATGACCAGCTCCAAGAAGCTGCACGCTCACGACGAGGAGTGCACGGCTGGCGTGGGCGACACCGTCCGCGTTATGGAGACCCGTCCTATGTCCAAGATGAAGCGTTGGCGCCTCATCGAGGTCGTCGAGCGCGCTAAATAAGCAGTCGCTCTTACGACTTGTACGTTTCCGAAGATGTGCGTATGCCTGGCTTGCATACCACGGGCCGCATAAAGGCTGCGCACCTCTCTTCGGTTCTTAGTTCGGAGGAACATCTACCATGATTCAGATGCAAACCATGCTGAACGTCGCCGACAACTCCGGCGCTCGCAAGATTCGCTGCATCAAGGTGCTTGGCGGTTCCAAGCGTCGTTATGCAGGCATCGGCGATGTGTTCATCGGTGCTGTCCAGGAGGCTACCCCTGGCGCCAACGTCAAGAAGAAGGACGTTGTCCGTTGCGTCGTCGTTCGCACCGTTAAGGAGATCCGCCGCAAGGATGGCTCCTACATTCGCTTTGATGAGAACGCCTGCGTTGTCATCAACAACGATGGTTCGCCCGTCGGCACCCGTATCTTCGGGCCTGTCGCTCGCGAGCTTCGTGACAAGAAGTACATGAAGATCGTCTCGCTCGCTCCCGAGACCCTGTAGTTAGGGGAGACCAGTATGTCTATGTCCATTAAGAAGGGCGATAACGTCAAGGTGCTCTCCGGTAAGGACCGCGGCAAGACGGGTACCGTCCTGCGTGCGCTCCCCTCTGAGGGCAAGGTTGTCGTCGAGGGCGTGGCTATCGTCAAGAAGGCCGTTAAGCCCAACCCACAGAACCAGCA
>CABUGR010000342.1 GCA_902491135.1 uncultured Collinsella sp.
CGGTGAAGCCTGTGCCTGCCGCTGCCTCGGCTCAGCCTAAGCCTGCACCCGAACCCGTCACCGCCTATGCGAGCGTGGTCCTCGACATCCCGACGCGTGCGCTGTCCGAGCCATTCGCCTACGGCATCCCGGAAACTCTTGCCAACGAGGCGCAGATCGGATCCACGGTCCTGGTTCACTTTGGCAACCGTGCCGCCGCGGGCTATATCGTCGACATTGCGCTTGAGCTTGGCGAGCTGCAAGGAAACAACGCCCTCGACCCCTCGCGCATCAAGCCCATCGAGGTAATCCTCAGCAAGCCGCTCTTTACCGCCGAGGCCGCCCGTATCGCGCGCTGGATGAGCCGCGAGTATGTTGCGACGCTTTCCGAGTGCCTGCGCCTGTTCTTGCCACCGGGCGGAAGCCCGCGTGTGGTCAAGGGCGACGACGGCGCATGGTCGGTTGAGCGTCCCGCCGTCAAGCCCATTCAAAACCGTTGGGTGATGCTTACGCCCGAAGGTTTTGACTATACGCCGCCCAAGACCGCCGTTCGCCAGCGTCAGCTCATCGAGGCACTGCAGTGCGGCCCGGTCACGACGCGCGACCTCAACCTGCTCTATAACAGCATGTCGGCGACCATCAAAGCGCTCGAAAAACGCGGCGTCGTCGTGGTGGAGGAGCGTCGTGCGTGGCGTGGCTGCAGCGAGCAGACCACGCTGTCCTCGGCAAGCGGCAAGACGCCGGTCGCACTTACCAACGGCAAGCAGCAGGCACTCGCGCAGATTGAGCGCGCCCGTCTGGACGCTCATGGAGACGTGGTGCTGGTCGACGGCGTCACCGGCTCCGGCAAAACCGAGGTTTACCTTTCGGCGATTGAGCGCGTGCTGGCGGCCGGCCGTTCAGCCTGCGTTCTGGTGCCCGAGATCTCGCTGACGGCCCAGACCGTCGGCCGCTTCCGCTCGCGCTTTGGCGAGACGGTTGCCGTGTTCCATTCGCGCCTTTCGGCTGGCGAGCGCCTGGACCAGTGGGATATGGTCGCCAGCGGTGCAGCCCGCGTGGTTGTCGGCGCCCGCTCGGCGCTCTTTTGCCCGCTCAGCGACTTGGGCCTCATCATCATCGACGAGGAGCACGAGACCAGCTACAAGCAGGGCTCCAGTCCGCGCTACCACGCGCGCGAGGTGGCGGCCGAGATGGCGCGACGCTACCGCTGCCCGCTCGTGTTGGGCTCCGCCACGCCTTCTGCTGAGGCCCTCGACCGCTGCCGCCGCGGCACGTATAACGGTGTCACCTGGACGCGCGTCGAGATGCCCGAGCGCCCGGGACACGCCGTGCTGCCGACTGTCCGCATTGCCGACCTGCGCCACGAGTTCTCGCACGGCAGCCGCTCCATGTTCTCTAAACCGCTGATGGAAGGCTTGGAGCGTGTGGTCGAGCGCCGCGAAAAGGCCGTGCTGTTGCACAACCGCCGTGGCTTTGCGCCGTTCCTGATGTGCCGCGAGTGCGGCTGCGTCCCCACCTGCAACCACTGCTCCACCGCGCTTACGTATCATGAGCGCACACACACGCTGCAGTGTCACACATGCGGTTCGTCTTGGCGCGTGCAGCCCTATCCGGCGGCCACGAGCCGTTGCCCCAAATGTGGCAGTCGCTACCTGGCAAAAATGGGTCTGGGTACGCAGCAGATCGAGGACGCGCTGCACCAGATGCTGCCCGACGACGTCGCCATTATTCGCATGGATGCCGATTCCACGCGCGGCAAGGATGCGCACAAAAAGCTGCTCGAGCAGTTCGATGCCGCCGATTGTGCTGTGCTGCTGGGCACGCAGATGATCGCTAAGGGCCTCGACTTTCCCGAGGTCACGCTCGTGGGCGTGGTCAATGCGGAC
>CABUGR010000343.1 GCA_902491135.1 uncultured Collinsella sp.
TGCGTGCCGCGTGATCGTCGATGCCTTTGAGCGCGAGGACTGCGACGTTTTGACCTTTGGCGCGAACCCGTATCCGCTGGAGGCGGGGTATCCGTGGCTTAACTATGTGCTGAGCCCGCGCGATGTGTCGTTTGTGGGCTATAGCTCCGACCTGCTGTTTAAGGAAGCATCTCGCCCCTTTGCATGGCGCACCGCTTGTAAGCGCGCTTTTTTACTGGGCAACGGGATCGTGTTCGATGAAACCGTTAAGTATGGCGAGGACCAGGTCTTCGATTTTGCCGTGTACGGTCGCTCGCGCAAGACCGCGCTTATCTCGAACAAGCTGTACGACTACCGCGTGGCACGCAAAGGTTCGCTCATGGACACCATGCGCTATGACGACGAGACACGTTTGCTTGAGCACGTGAAGATTTACTCAGCGGTGCTGGCCGATTGGCGCCGTGATGGGCTCGATGCCCAGCATAGCGATGACCTGTCGTACTTCCTGTGTGATTTGGTACTGTACGATGCACTCAGGCTGCTGAGCTCGGGTTGCGGCAAGGTGTTTGCTGCCGTCGCCGCGGCGCTTGACGGTTCTGCCGTGGGCAGTGATGCTGCGCTCGCACCATGCGCTCCTTCTGTTGCCGCTCTGGTGTGTGCGGCACTTGTCGGTAAGGCGCCTGCTGCTCGTTCGTGCAAAAAGCTCATGTTCGATTACGACGTCTTGAGGTTTGGGCGCTTGGGCGCGTGCAAGCGCATGGCTGCGAACGCTCTGGGAAAGCGAGAAGTGTAGATGAGTATCAAGCGTTTGGCACTTTGCCGCAGCCAGGGCCGTCTTTTTGTGCTGCTTCGTTTTGCCGGTCAGAATGTCGCCGCGCTTATTGAGCGGGAGGCCTCTCAGGCGTTTGCCCATGCGACTACGAGCGGTTCTTGTTTGCCGTCACTGGTGCTCCCGGTCGATCATGGCCGTGTGCTGGCGCTATGCCCTTCTGTTTCCGATTACGAGCGCGAGCTCGCCGTTTTGGTGCTTCCGTTTTTGGATGGCTCGTCGATGGATGCCGTTTTTGCATCCGGTGGCCAAAGGTTGGGCTCTATTCGTCTCGATAGCCGCGTGGCCAAATTGGAATCCAAGATTAACTACAAAGCAAGGCCTGCACTGTGCGCGCTTATCCGCGATGCGCAGCGTGGCGAATGCTGCGGCCGCTACGAGATCGATGCCATTCGCTATTTGCCGGCAGACGTCGGCGCGGTGTGGCGCTATGAGGTTACCTGGGCGGGAGACCCCCAGTGCGCGCCTGAGCTCCAGATCTTCGATACGCATATGAATGCCATCGATGTTACCGTGCATGTGTTTGAATCGCAGGTCGATGTTCCGCAGCAGAACGGATGCCGCATCAATAAATCGTATCTGAGTGTTGAGATGCCTCAGGATATACGAGATTTTGTCGCGATCGTGAGCGATCCCACAGAGCGGATCCAAAGCGGGTTTTGCGCCATGGATGGTCGCCTGTACAACGGCATGGTCGACGACAGCTGGAACCGTATGAAGGACGCGCGTGCAGACGACGCAGCTTATCGACGTTGGTTTGAGCAGCATCGCGCAAAGCCGGGCGATTTGGCGTGCCAGCGTGTCGCTTCGGCGGCCTTTGCCTATAGACCGCTCGTGAGCATTGTGGTGCCGTGCTACAAGACTGATCGGGTCTACCTGCGCGAGCTGCTGGAATCGGTGCAAGCCCAGAGCTATGACAACTGGGAATTGCTGCTTATGGACGCCTCGCCCGAATGGGACGCGGTGGCCACCCTTGCGGCAGGTGCCAACGACGAGCGCATCCGTCGCATCGAGCTTCCCGGCAACGGCGGCATTGTGGTCAACACCAACGCAGGT
>CABUGR010000344.1 GCA_902491135.1 uncultured Collinsella sp.
CATCTCGGAGGAAGAGGCCCGCACCATGATCGTCAACGGCTTTGCCAACCCGGTCTCCAAGGAGCTGCCGCTTGAGTACGCCGTCGAGATGAACAACCTGATCAAGCTCGAGATGGAAGGAGCGATCGGATAATGAAACAGGAAACCAACACCGCTGCTACCACGCTCGAGCAGGTTAATGCGATGCCGGCAGCAACTTGGGGCTGGCTCAAAATGAACCAGACCAAGCTTGAGCTTTCGGACGAGCTTGCCGCCGCTCCCGCCGAGGCCGTTGAAATCGAGGGGCTGGACGAGCAGTTTGCCGGCTCGGCCGACGCCTTCGACGCCGCCATGGATGCCATGGCCGAGCGCTTCCCCGAGCGCCGCGCCTCCGCCCCCGGCGACGCCGCCGATCGTGCCCGCATCACGCCCGAGACCGAGCTCGACGTGCCCGCCACCTCTGTCTACCAGGCCGGCGCCATCAAGCTCGAGGAGGAGCTCTCCCCTGCCGAGGCCTTCGAGACCGGCATGGGCGAGGCTGCCTATACCTACCTGGCCGACCACGCCACCAAGCGCATCGTCATCGATGTGTCCGCATACAAGCACGCCACGGTTACCGTGCGCGTGAGCGGTGTCGATGCAGCGGTTGCGATTGCCGCCATCGACGTCGTCGCCCGCCCGCAGGCAACGCTCGACCTGCAGATCGCCCTAGACTCCCCCGTCAACGGCCAAGGCGTCGCGGGCTCCGTGCTGCGCGTGTGCGCCCACGAGTACGCCACCGTCAACGTGACTTGCACGCAGACGCTCGATGACAGCTGGATCGCACTCGACGACACCGGTCTGTTCCTGGACGAGGGTGCGCGCGTCAACGTGCAGCACACCGTCTTGGGTGCCGGCGCCAGCGCTACCGGCCTTGCCGGCGACCTGTTGGGCGACACCGCCAAGGTGACGGTCGATACCGATTACCTGGGTGCCCGCGAACAGGTGCGCGACTTTAACTACGAGCTGCGCCACCGCGGCCACAAGACCGAGTGCGAGATCGACGCCAACGGCGTGCTGACTGGCACGTCCAAGAAGGTCTACCGCGGCACCATCGACCTCGTGCACGGCTGCAAGGGCGCCGTCGGCACCGAGCGCGAAACGGTGCTGCTGGCCAACAAGGGCGTCGGCAACAAGACCGTCCCCGTCATCCTCTGCGACGAGGACGACGTCGCCGGCAACCACGGTGCCACCATCGGCCACGTCCGCGACGAGCAGCTGTTCTACCTCGCCTGCCGCGGCCTTGACCAAAACGCCGCCGAGGACCTGTTCATCCGCGCCAAGCTGGAGGACGCCGCGCTTTCCGCCACCGACGAGCGCACCCGCGCCGCCATCGTCCGTCTGGGCAACAACCTGATCGACAACTTTGAGGAGGAGCTCGCATGATCGACACCGAGCACGTTAAATGCGATACCTGTACTGCCCCCGAGCCCATGGAACTCGACGCCAGCGACGAGGCCTCGCGCGGCTGGCCTACCGTCGACATCGAGACCAACCCCTACAAGGCGCAGTTCCCGCTGTTCCAGCAGCACCCCGAGATCGCCTTCCTCGATAGCGCCGCCACCGCGCAGCGTCCCGCCTGCGTGCTCGACGCCGAGCGTGACTTCTACCAGCGCATGAACGCCAACCCCCTGCGTGGCCTGTACTCACTGTCCGTCGAGGCCACCGAGGCCATCGCGAAGGTGCGCCAGCAGATCGCCGACCTCATCGGCGCTTCCCAGGCCAACGAGGTCGTCTTCACCCGCAACACGAGCGAGTCGCTCAACCTGGTCGCCAAGAGCTTTGCGCCCACAGTCCTCGAGCCGGGCGACGAGGTCGTCATCACCATCATGGAGCACCACT
>CABUGR010000345.1 GCA_902491135.1 uncultured Collinsella sp.
TTGCCGGTGCCGGACAGGCCAAAGAACACAGCGGTCTCGTGCGTGACGGGATCCATGCTGGCCGAGCAGTGCATGGGCAGCACGTCGTCCTCGACGGGCAGCAGATAGTTCATGACGCTAAAGATCGACTTTTTAATCTCGCCGGAGTAGCCGGTGCCGGCGACCAGAATCACGCGTTCCTGGAAGTTGATGACCACCGCGGCGCTGGAGTTGAGGCCCTTGATGGCGGGGTCGCACTGGTAACCGGGCGCTGCGAGCACGCAGAAGTCGGGCTCGCCGGTGCGCGCGATTTCGCGAGCGAGCGGGCGGGCGAGCATCTGCTTAATAAAAAGTGCCTGGCTGGCACGCTCGCAGGCAACGAGCAGTCGACGCGTGTGGTTGCGGTCGGCACCTGCCATGCCGCGGGTGACGAACACGTCGCGCTCGTTGAGATAGTCGACGATGCCGGCCTTGATGGCCTCATAGCTCTCGACGGACAGCGGGCGGTTGACCGCGCCCCAAGCAATCTTGTCGTGAACATCGGGGGTGTCAACGATAAAGCGGTCATTGGGGGAACGGCCGGTACGCTCCCCCGTCTCGATCACCAGCGCGCCGTTGGATGCCATGCGGCCTTCTTCGCGGCGGATAGCGTGCTCGACGAGCTCCGCGGCGGGCAGATCGACCAGCAGACGGGGTTGATTCTCGGCGGGATCTTCGACCAGCGTAATACCAAAATTGGACAGAACTTCTGCAGGGGTAACACCAGGCATGGGGCCTCCTTTAAAAACGCGGCACGTGGACGCGGCGCGCACTTTACTCACGTAAAGCCCGTTGTACCCGATATGCAAAAACGTTTTTGCGGCAAGGGCGGCAAGCCCGCCCAACGGTCAAAAATCGCAGGCAAGCGGCCCAGTCATTGGACGTTCTTAAACGACTAGTCATTGGGGACACTCTTGAACAGGCAACATTCAAGGAGTGTCCCCGGATGCCGGCACTTAGGGACGTTCCCAAAGTGCCGGCACATAAGGAACGTCCCTAAGTGCCGACTACCGAATGGCGCCGCCGAAATTATCGAACAACCTGTTCAAAAACACGAGCGGACACCGCGGTGTCTATACTAGAGCGCAGCAATAGAAAGGACTCCGCTTTGAGCATCACGCCCCTCGATAGCATTCGCCGCGCCATCGCCCGCCGCAATGGCGTCGCCGACCCCGCCGTAGCGGACAGCGGCGCCGCGAAGGCCCAGGGCGGCCGCATCGAGAACGGCCTCTTCCCTGCCTCGCACACTGCCGAGGAACTCGCACGCATCCAAGAGCTGAGTCAGCGCAACGCCGGCGGGCCCGATAGCAGCCAAGCCACACGTCGCCGGCGCGAACGCGATCGCAAGCCCGGCCCCGTCCGCCGCATGGTCAACGCTTGGTGGAACCGTCTGCTCGGTGCCGTCTACGGCGGCGGCTTCTCCATGCAGGAAGCGGAATACGAGGAGCACGCCACCCGCCGCGATTACCTTTGGAACGCTCTCGGCACCGCCGTGTGGGGCTTGGCGTTTCCGCTGCTCGCCATCGTGTCCACACAGCTCGTGGGCGCCGAAGAAGCCGGCAAGTTCTCCATCGCCTTTGTCACCGGCACGCTCATCATGATCGCATGCAACTACGGCGTGCGCAATTTCCAGGTCTCGGACATCGACGAAAAGACGTCCTTCGCCTCCTACCAGCTCAACCGCTGGCTTTGCGGAGCGCTCGCCCTAGGCTGCGGCCTCATGTACAGCAGCGCCCGCGGCTATGACGCGCAGATGGCCACGATCGGCCTGGGCGTCTACCTGTATAAGGTCATCGACGGCGTCGCCGACGTGTACG
>CABUGR010000346.1 GCA_902491135.1 uncultured Collinsella sp.
TGCGGCGATACATGATCACGCGCAGGTTGCTGGGACAGGTGACCGAAATCTCACGCTGGCAATCGCCAAACGGCACCACGTACAGGCGGCCGATCTGGACACCCGGCTCAAGCGCACGGATGATGTCCTGCACCAAATACTCGCTCGTGTCGGGCGTCTGCGGACGACCTGAGAAATGTACCGGCACGCACACCGCGCCGCGACGCGCGAGCATCCAGGTCGCCACCGGAGAATCAATACCCGACGACAGCAGCGTCACGACCTTGCCGGCAGAACCCACCGGCAGACCGCCCACGCCGCGCTCGGAGCGCGCGTACACATAAACGCTACCCTGGACCACCAGTACGTGCACCATCGCATCGGGGTCGTGCATTTGAACCTTTTTATCGGGGAAGGCCTCGCACAGCACCTCGCCCACCTGACGATTGATGTCAATCGAGGTGAGCTCATAATCGGTATTGGAGCGCTTGGCGTGCACCTTAAACGAATCGAAGGAACCAAACTCGCGCAGCGCCTTCACGGCGGCGGCACAGTACTCCTGAGGGTCACGATTGGTGTGATACGCCAAAGACACACGAGCAACGCCGGGAACGGTGCGAATGACACGCGCCGCCTCGTCGGCCTGATGCTCGTTAAAGGTCACGAGGATATAACCGGAAATTCGAGACACGGCATTCACGGAAAAGGCGGCCAAGGCCGCCTTGATGTTATCCATGAGGATATGCTCAAAATGTGCGCGGTTCTTACCCTTCAGTCCAACCTCGTGATAGTGGACCAGGCAGACGCGAGCCGCCATTTAGGCTTCAGCAACCTTGTGGCCGAGCGCCTTCTCGTAACGGGCCTCGTCGTAAGAGATGTCGCCGTCGACAATCTCGTCCATAGCCATCGAGATGGTGTCGGCACCGGAAAGCCCGATGGTGATGTCATCGACATCCTGGACGGCAAGCACGCGGTTGTGCTGGCCACGCAGCATGCTGTTAATGTCGCAGGCGCGCTTGGAGGCAAGCGAAGCGAGCAGGAAGCGGTTGTGATCGGTCTTCTCCAGAAGATCGTCAATGCAAGGCTTTACAACGGACATGGACCTCAGATCCTTTCATGCATATCGAGAACGCGAACGAGCTCATCGGTCGCGCGGTCGAGATCGTCATTCACCACGACGTCGTCGTAGCGGTCGGCAAGGGCAAGCTCATGGGCGGCGTTTGCCATACGCAGCTCGATTGTCTCGGGCGTCTCGGTACCGCGACCGACCAGACGCTCGCGGAGCACCTCAAGCGAAGGCGGCTTGATAAAGATCAGCACGGCCTCGGGGAAACGCTCCTTAACCTGCAGGGCACCCTGGACATCGATCTCCAAAATCAGAGAGGCGCCCGAGGCGAGCTTGGACTGGACCTCGCTCACCAACGTGCCGTAGCAGTTACCGTGGACCTCGGCCCACTCAACAAACTCACCGTTTGCCACGCGGCGGTCGAACTCCTCGCGCGTCAGAAAAAAGTAGTTGACGCCGTCGACCTCACCTTTGCGTGGTGCTCGCGTGGTAGCCGAAACCGTCAGGCCCAGATTCGAGCGGCGCTCGCGCACACGAGTGACGAGCGTCCCCTTACCTGCGCCTGCCGGTCCAGAAATCACAAAGAGCTTGGAATCCTGAGCGCTCACTTATTTGGTCAGCTGCTCGAGGAGCTGCTCGCGCTGACGGACGCCGAGGCCCTGGACGCGACGGGTAGCGGAGATACCGAGCTCCTCCATGATCTTGGCGGCCTTGGCCTTGCCATAACCAGGGAGAGACTCGATGAGGGTGGAAACCTTCATGCGGGAAGCGATGGGGTCATCGGAGTTG
>CABUGR010000347.1 GCA_902491135.1 uncultured Collinsella sp.
CGACTTCTCGAGCATCGGTGGCCCCATCGCCGACGCCGGCGGCGTGCCTGCCATCGTCAAGGTCCTTACCGACCCCGCGCTCCTCGTCATCTCGTTCTCGCTGCTCATGAGTGACTTCTTCGACACCATGGGCACCGCGATGGCCGTGGCCAAGCAGGGCGAGTTCCTCACCGACGACGGCAACGTCGAGAATATCAAGGAGATTCTGATCGTCGACTCCGCCGCCGCTGCTGTGGGCGGTTTCATGGGCGTCTCCTCCATCACCACCTTCGTCGAGTCCACCTCTGGCGCTGCCGACGGTGGCCGCACGGGCCTCACCTCCGTCACCACCGGCGTGCTGTTCATTCTCGCCGCGTTCTTCTCCCCCATCGTCACCATCGTTTCCAGCGCCGCCACCTGCGGTGCTCTGGTCTACGTCGGCTACCTCATGATGAGCGAGGCCTCCGAGATCGACTGGTCCGACGTGTCGCAGGGTTTCCCGGCGTTCATGATTGTCGCCGGCGTGCCCTTCACCTACTCCATCTCTGCCGGCATCGGTCTGGGCTTTATCGCCTACGTAGTCGTCGCGCTCTTTAAGGGCGAGGCTTCCAAGATCAAGCCGCTCATGTGGATCGCAGCCCTCGCCTTCCTCGTCTACTTCTTTGTAGCGTAGCGGCATAGCCTGCTAAAGCAAAACAACAAGGCGCGGAATCGCATCGAGCGGCTCCGCGCCTTTCTTTTAGCGTCTGCCCCCGTGCCAGCGTGCGACAATTGAGGCTGTCAATATCACAACACCGAGAGAAGCCTGCCTTGGAAGCGCATCATAAGCAGATAACCGTTTATTCAGAGTGTGTGGAAGGCGCGCCCGTCATCTACCTCCCCGTGGTTATGGGCGACGGTAGTGAAGTCTACGAGCGCTGCCGAGAGCTCGACTGCCCGCCATTCACCCTTGTCGCCATTGGAGGGCTCGATTGGAATCGCGAGCTGAGCCCCTGGGAATGTGAGGGAACTATACGAGATGCCGAGTCCTTTGGCGGACAGGCGTCTGAGTTTCTCGATGAACTGCTGAATCAGATAATCCCAGAGGCCGAATCATCACTTCCCTGCCCGCCCACCTGGCGCGGCATTGCCGGCTACTCGTTGGCGGGTCTTTTTTCCCTGTGGGCACTTTGGCAAACAGATGTCTTTGAGCGCGCGGCAAGTGCATCAGGGTCGCTGTGGTTCCCCGGCTTTATCGACTACGCGCGAGAGCGCACGATGACAGCCACGCCCGACGCCGCCTATCTGTCGCTCGGTAAAAAGGAAACCAAGACGCCCAACCGCATGATGCGGCACGTACTCGACGATACGCGTGCGATGGAAGAGCTGTTTATCGAGCATGACATTCCAACAACGCTGGAGCTCAACCCCGGCAACCACTTTGCCCAAACTGACCTGCGCATGGCGCGCGGCATCCACTGGATACTGACGCATTAAAAATGGCGTCCACGCGTACATACGCATGGACGCCATTTTTTGATTTAGCTGAACACAACTACTATTCGACAGTCTCCTCGAGTTCAGATACGGCGGGCGTCGAGGATTGGGACATGGAAGTCCTTTCATGATGGAAGGGCGATCAGGCATATCGGATAACCTGCCCGAACGATACGATCCGAACCATTGTACGCGATACGCCATGTCTCGCACGCGCCGCCACCTGCGAACGTTACCGTTATTTCCAAACGCGCTCGGCAACGCGCTTGACCAGCGCGATCTTTGCCCATTGCTCGTCCTCGGTCAGCTTGTTGCCAATCTCGCAGCTGGCAAAGCCGCACTGGGGCGACAGG
>CABUGR010000348.1 GCA_902491135.1 uncultured Collinsella sp.
CCAGGCCCGATTTTGCCTCTTGACAATGTCCTGCTCATATTAAAAGGAACGTCCCTAACTGCCGCATCCGGAGCAAGACAATGCCGCGGGTAGAGGGCGGACAGCGAGCGGGCTCCAGAGCGAACAAATTGACATGAAAAGAGGGCGGCATAGACCTTCTGGTCATGCCGCCCTCTTTGAATGGCAAGTTGTCGCTCTGGAGCCCGCGCAGCGTCGACCGGTTACGCGGTTTGGTAAAACCGCGTAACTAAGCCAGCTTAAAGCCCTTGCGCTTGCCTACGGAGAGGGTGTCGCCCAGCTTGAGGGCGCTGGGATCGATGTTATAGCTCTTGGGAGCCACAGCCTTGCCGTTGATCTTGACACCGCCGCCGTCGATATCGCGACGAGCCTGGCCGGCGCTCGCCGAAAGACCCAAGTCCTTGAGCAGGCCGGCGAGGTAGATCTGGCCCTCGTCGTTAACAGTCAGCTCAACGTGCTTCTCGGGGAAGTCGGCGAGCTGGCCCTCCTTGAACACGCGGTCGAACTCGGCCTGAGCCTCGTCGCCGGCACCGGCGCCGTGGTAGGTGTCACACAGGTCACGGCCCAGAGCGCGCTTGAGCTCGTAGGGGTCGGCAGAACCATCGGCCAGGGCGGCATCGATCTTGTCGACCTCTGCCGGGGTGAGCGAGCTGGCCAGACGATAGTACTTGCCGATCATCTCATCGGGGATGGACATGGTCTTGCCGAACATGTCCTTGGGCGCGTCGGTCAGGCCGATGTAGTTGCCGTAGGACTTGGACATCTTGCGCACGCCATCGGTGCCCTCGAGCAGCGGCATGGTAAGCGCGATCTGCGGCTCCATGCCCATCTTCTCCATGAGCTCACGGCCAGCGAGCAGGTTGAAGAGCTGATCGGTGCCGCCCATCTCGACGTCGGCCTTGATCTGCACGGAGTCGAAAGCCTGCATCACGGGATACAGGAACTCATGCAGGGCGATCGGCGTCTGAGACTGGTAGCGCTTGGTAAAGTCGTCGCGCTCGAGGATGCGGGCGACGGTGAACTTGGAGCACACCTGCAGCAGACCGGCCAGATCCATCGAAAGGATCCAGTCACCGTTGTGCACGATGGTGGTCTTCTCGGGATCCAGGATCTTCATGGCCTGGCTCACGTAGGTCTCGGCATTGGCCTCGATCTGCTCCTGCGAAAGCTGCGGACGGGTGGAATTCTTGCCCGAAGGGTCGCCAATCAACGCGGTACCGTTGCCGATGATGAGGGTGACGTTGTGGCCCAGGTCCTGGAACTGACGCATCTTGCGCAGCGGCACGGCGTGGCCCAGGTGCAGGTCGGGGCTGGTGGGGTCGACGCCGAGCTTGATGTTGAGGGGCTCGCCCTTCTCAAGCTTCTTGCGAAGGTCGGCCTCGGGAACGATCTGCGCGGCGCCCGAGGTGATGATACGCATTTGCTCGTCAACAGACAGCATTGGGTATCCTCCTTTTGCTATAGCACCCTCGCCGAAAACGGCGGTGCTGGAAGTCCATAAACTCTCTTATGATAACAAACTGATGCGACGCAGCACCTACGACAGTAAAATCCTCGTCCTGCCGCATGCGTCAATGGCAACTGGCAGACGTGTACCGTCACGCTCGACCAGATAGCGTACCTGCCGACGACGCAAGCAGTCGCGGCAACGAACCTGTCCCGTCGCATCGGTGGCGCAGACGCCCTCGGCGGTCAGCAGGCAGTGCTCGCACACCATAAGCTCGGGACGGTCGGCGTCGACCGGACCCAAGACGCCGGGTTCAGCGGCCAGTTCGGCAATACG
>CABUGR010000349.1 GCA_902491135.1 uncultured Collinsella sp.
GAGCCGGGCTCGTTTCCAGGCGACCTTGAACCCCAAGTGATCGTGAACGTTGCCGGTACGCAGGATTCGGCCGACGATATCGCCGCCAACCTGTGTGGCACCATCAACGTGACCGAGCGCTACGCCTTTGTGGGGGAGGGGCTCGCCGCCAAGCCTGCGCCGGCTATCAAATCCGTGGTCAATGTGGGGTCCGCGAGCGGACATACGGGATCGGAGTTTCCCGCCTATGCCGCCAGCAAGGGCGGCGTTATCGCCTACACCAAGAACCTTGCAAACCGTCTGGCGCCGCAGGCCATCGCCAACAGTGTGGACCCGGGCGGCGTTATCACGCCGCTCAACCGTTGCGTGATGGAAGACGAGCACCTGTGGAACCAGATTATGGAGCTCACGCCGCTTAAACGCTGGGCTACCGCCCAAGAGATTGCCGAGTGGATCTACTTTGTGGGCGTGACCAACCGGTTTATGACCGGGCAGAGTCTGCTAATCGATGGCGGCGAGGCCGGCCGCACACAATTTATTTGGCCCGAATAGGAAATGCGCCCGATGGAAAGCCGTCGGGTGCATTTTTGATGTATCGATTTTTAGCTGAGGCAAGTCCAGTTGACGGGGGTCGAGCCGTGCTGTTCGAGTAGCTGATTGGCTGCCGAGAAGGGACGCGACCCCATAAAGGCGGGGAGTTCTGCCGTGGCGCGGTTGGCCGAAAGCGGCGAGGGGTGCGTGGAGGCCAGACAGAACTTGTCGGTTGCCTTGCCCGTACCGGTTGCGACGAGCTTACCTTCGACCATCTGCTGGGCAAAGCGGCCCCATGCCAAAAAGACTACCGGCTGGGGCAGCTGACAGCAGCGTTCGATAACGTAGTCGGTGAGCGTGCTCCAGCCCAGTTTGGCGTGCGAGTTCGCGGCATGTTCGCGCACGGTGAGCGTGGTGTTGAGGAGCAGGACGCCCTGCTGTGCCCATGGGGTTAGGTCTCCTGTGGCGGGAATGGGGCAACCCAGATCGGCTTTGAGTTCTTTATAGATGTTGCGCAGGCTCGGCGGCAACTTGGTTTGCGTCGCGGGGACCGAGAACGACAGTCCCATGGCCTGGTTGGGTCCGTGATAGGGGTCTTGACCCAAGATGACAACTTTGACCTGGTCGGCCGGGGTGTAGGCGAGGGCATTGAGGATGTCGTCTTGTGCCGGGTAGATAGTCTGCTCGGCACGCAAAAGGGCGATGCGCTCGAGCAGCTGGTTCGTAGTGTCACGTACCGGCTGCGGCGCATTGCCCAACCAAGTTGCTATGTTGCGGTCGCGGGTTGCGGTGTCCATGGGGCTCCTTTATGGCAGATGCTCTGTTGGCATCTATTGTAAAGGCGCACCGGTTGCCTTTATGCCGCGGCTGCATGAAGAGCGGGGTCTACGAGGCGCGCTCGGGCGCTCCTGCCATACGAGCGCGTCCATGTGCGCGGAGGCGCGGAAGCTCGACGGTTGCCGCCATGACGCCGGTGAGGATGAGAGCTGCACCCAGGAAGGCGATGGGGCTCAGGACCTCGCCGACTAGGAAGAACGAGAAGACAGCGGAGCAGACCGGCTCGAGCGAGAAGGCAAAGCCGGTGGTCTCGGCGGGCACGTGGGGCTGCACGAGCGTCTGGGTGATAAAGCCGTAGGCAGAGCAGATGAGTGCGAGCGCGACGACAACGACGATCTCGCTGGGCGTGCTGGGAAGCGTGAAGCCGCCAAAGGTGAATGCCGCGACGCCCGAGAACAAACCGCCAAAGCCTAGCTGCCAAACGCCCAGAGCCAGCGGATCGACTTCTTCGAC
>CABUGR010000350.1 GCA_902491135.1 uncultured Collinsella sp.
AGCTCTTGCGAGCGATCGCGCATGGCAAAAACATCGTCCATGGTGGGACCCCACTGACGCAACAGGCCCTTGAGGTCGGAATATCGCTCACGCATGCGTGCGAGCTCGCGCGGGTCGAAGGCGACGCCATCGCGATAGGTACGAAGCTCGTTCGCGCAATCCTCAAGGGAGATACAGGCATCCGAAAGTGCATCGGCAATGTCGCCCAGTTTGCGATCGACGGTAGCCATTCGGGAAAGTTCTGCCACGGCGCTGTTCACGGCGTCGAGCGCTCCCCCTTCGGAGGCAAGCGATGCATGGGCATCGTTAGCTGTGGCAACCAGTACCTCGGCATGTTCGGAGCGCGGCAGCAGTTCCTCGAGTTCCTCATACTCGCCCGGTTTGGGGTCGACCTCGCCGATGCGCTCGAGCGCAAAGCGCGCTTCCTCGACGCGACTCCCCCGCGCACGTGAGGCCTCCTCGACGCGACGGACCTCCTTGGCAGCCGCGCGCGAGGCTTTAAAGCAAGCACGGTAGTGCTCGAGCGCCTCGAGCGCAGAGCGTCCCGCCCAGGCATCGACCATCGCAACGTGATGCGCCGGATCGAGCAAGCGCTGGTGCTCGTGCTGGCCGCACAGATCCATCATCACGCCGACGCGCTCCGAAAGCTCGCGCACACTGGCAATGCGACCGTCAATCTTCACGCGGCTGCGGCCCTCGGCAGAAAGGCTGCGCTGTACGGTGAACCCCTCCGTGTCGTGCGGCCCGTCGAAGAGTCGCGCCTCGACGCTCGCCAGTGCCTCGCCCTCGCGCACCGTCGACGAATCCGCACGCTCGCCCAAAATTAGCTTGAGGGCCGAGAGCAGCGCGGTCTTGCCGGCGCCAGTCTCGCCAGTCAGGACAGTCAGGCCGGCACTCGGCACCAGCGTCGCCTCGCGAATGAGTGCAATGTTATAAACCTGCAGCTCATCGATCATGACGGACTCCGTAGAATACGCGGCTCACCGAGTTATAGAAGCTCTCGGGGCCGTAATCCAGCAGCAACACATCTCCGGGCCCGCGGCGCACCGCCACGCTCTCAACGGTGCCATCGCAGGTAATAAACTGTCCATCGATAGCGATCGCCGGAACGCTCGGGCGATCATCGGACATAAAGATTTCGACGACATCACTCGGCGAGGTCAAAAAGGCACGAGCCTGAATGGTGTGCGGCGCAATGGGTACGCAGACCATGCCCGTATAGTCGGGGCTCACGATGGGGCCACCGGCACTGAGCGCGTAACCCGTAGAACCAGTCGCCGTGGACACGACCACGCCGTCGCCACGCAGACGGTCGATATGATGGCCGGACACCGTGATGTCGAACTCGACCATATCGGACAGCGGACCGCGGGTAAGCGCCATGTCGTTGAGGGCGAAGGTGCGCACGACATCCTTCGTACCGTCTTCGCGCACGGACACGATATCCGCGGCGATGGTGGCGCGACGGCTCACGTGCAGCTCACCGGACAGGGCGTCGCTCACGACCTGCAGGATGTCGCGCTCCTCGGGGCTCGCAGCAGTTAGAAAGCCCAGGTGACCATAGGAATCTCACGATGGTTGAGGATGCGGGCAGCGCGCAGCAACGTACCGTCGCCGCCGAGCGTAATGACCAGATCGGAGCCGTCAATATCAGGCGTGCTCTGAATCTTGGATCGCTGGTCGGCAGCCCATGCGACCTCATAGCCCTGGCGAGTCAGCCAAAGCTCGAGCATCAGGCCGCTCTCGACCGCCTCTTGCTTGTAGTAATTGGGAACCAGAAAGACCTTCATAGCGTTGC
>CABUGR010000351.1 GCA_902491135.1 uncultured Collinsella sp.
ACTCGCGTGGCAGAGCTTGTCATCGAGCGCGCCAAGCGCATCGTGGAGCTGGGCGGCGATGTTGTGGTGGTGCTCGACTCCATCACGCGTCTTGCCCGCGCCTACAACTTGGCGGCGCCCGCCTCAGGCCGCATCCTTTCGGGCGGCGTCGATTCGGCGGCACTGTATCCTCCCAAGCGCTTCCTGGGTGCAGCCCGTAATATCGAGAACGGTGGCTCGCTCACCATCCTGGCCTCTGCCCTCATCGACACCGGTTCCAAGATGGACGAGGTCATCTTCGAGGAGTTCAAGGGCACCGGCAACATGGAGCTTAAGCTCGATCGCGAACTGGCCGACCGCCGCATCTTCCCGGCTATCGACCCCGTTGCCTCCGGTACGCGTAACGAGGACCTGTTGGTCGACGAGCAGATGCGTCCGTTTGTCTTTGGTCTGCGTCGCATTCTTGCCGGCATGAACAACACCGAGCGCGCAGCCGCGTCGTTCATTAAGGGTCTTAAAGGCACCAACACCAACCAGGAGTTCCTGGTGCGTTCGGCCAAAAAGCACAGCGACTACGAGCAGACGTTCTAGGCTGTCATCCACGCGCAGCGATAGCCATCAATGCGATAAAGGGTCGGGGCTTGCGCCTCGGCCCTTTTCCATATCGCGTATCCGCGCTTATTTTTGACCATAAGACTGGCAAGCAGCAGGTTTCCCGTTTCAATCCGACATCGTCGCTTGCAATCGACTGGGCGGTTTCGCATAATAGCTTTTAAGCTTCGCGACGGATAACGCAGATGAAACGAACCATATACCGTTGCTTTGGGGCATAGCCCCGCTTCATCTTCTCTCGCGCAGCCAACTGAATGATGCGATTTGGGTGCTGGAAGATGGGGAGAGCTCATGGCTTCTTCTGATGCAACACAACGAGCAGTCCTTGCCGGACTTTCGTGCGGGATCGGCCTTGCCGCTCCCGTGGTTATGTATGCCGCGACGCTGCCGTTTTCGTCGGTGAACGAGACGGTCGTGGCGGGTGCGGTTCCCTTCGCCGTGGGCGCGGTGGCGGGCGTGGGTATCTATGCCGCCTCGCTGGGTATTTCCGAGTACCGTGCGCAGCGTGAAGAGCGTCTGTTCCAGCCCAATGCCATGGGCGGTGCCGCCAATCTCAATCAGCATCAAAGCGAGTTCAAGACCGCCTCGATTCCAGCTCAGCAGCAGGATGCGACTCCTTATGCTGCTGTTTCTGCTTCTCAGGCTCAGTCGGAGCAGTCTACCTCGGCATTCCTTTCCGGCCTGACTGGTGCGTTCCAGCGCCGTCATGCCGATGATGGTGTCCCTACCATCGCTCGAGCCGCAGATGCTATGGACGAGGACGAGGCTTGGTCTATGATCGACAGCATGCTCGACGACGATTCGCCGGTGAGCTGCGACCCTGCACGCTCGCGCGACGTCTATCAAGTCGCCATCGACGAGCTCACCAACGGCGGGCAGACCGGCTCCTTCAATCGCGACGACATCGCCGCCGCGGCGCGTGCCGTATCGGGCTCCCAGGCCGCCCCTGCGGGCAGCACTGCGGCTTTCGTGGCACTCGTTGCCAACGCGGCATCCAATAACGCCTACAGCGCTACCTCGGCGGACGCGAACGCTTCTGCCGATAATTCGTACGTTGATGAAGCCATGGCCGCGGACGAGGAGGCCGTTGCCGCCCGCCGTGCCGCCGAAAGCTCGCTGTGGGGCGCTCCTGCCCAGCAGCAGGCGGCCGAGGCTGCGCCGTACAACGCAAACCTCGCCAGCATGCCTATCATCTCCGGT
>CABUGR010000352.1 GCA_902491135.1 uncultured Collinsella sp.
TAGCGCTCTGCGACCTCGGGGAGCTTGCTTTTGCCAAAGACCTCGATCTTCTTGCCGCAGTCGGGGCACTCGATATAGCTCATGTTCTCGACGATGCCCAGAATGGGGACGTTCATCTTCTCGGCCATGTTGACCGCCTTGGCGACGATCATCGAGACCAGGTCCTGCGGGCTCGTGACGATGACGATGCCGTCGACGGGCAGCGACTGGAAGACGGTGAGCGCGACGTCGCCTGTTCCCGGAGGCATGTCGACCAGCAGGTAGTCGATGGGGCCCCACGAGGTCTCGCTCCAGAACTGCCTAATGGCGCCTGCGATGACCGGACCGCGCCAAAGGACGGGGTCGGTCTCGTTTTGGAGCAGAAGGTTGGAGCTCATGACCTTGACGCCGTGCTCGGAGATTTCGGGCAGCATGAGGTTGCCAAGGGCATGGACGTGGCGTCCGCTCATGCCGAACATCTTGGGGATAGAGGGACCGGTGATGTCGGCATCGAGGACGCCGACCTTGTGGCCGTGACGGGCAAGCTCGGTGGCGATGGCACCGGTGACAAACGACTTGCCGACACCGCCCTTGCCGGAAAGCACGGCGATGACGCGTTTGACCTCGGACAGCGTGTTCTCCTCAAATTGCGGCGGCGACGTTTGTCCGCCGGCGGCCTGTGCGTGCTCGCAACCCATGTATGACTCCTTTGTATATGTTGGGGCCGGAGCCCCGTGATGTGACACGAGCGTCATTGTACCCTCGTTTGCGAGCTGGAGTCATTTGCGATGCATTTGGGCCGAGCGTGCTTGCAATACGATGGGCCCAAGCGAATGGGCGGGCTTACTGAACTTTGCTGGCGAACTCGAGGTATTGCATGCGCTGCAGCTTGTCGATCGTCGAGGTGTATGGGCTGTCTTCAGATTCCAAGTTGTAACGCAGCCCGTCGGCACCGAGATAGCCGGCGACATTGATGGTGGGCACATCTGACCTTGTTGCAAGCAGGGCCTTTTGATAGTCGGTGAGCGGGGCGCCGATCTTATTAAGGGTAATGGCTGCAATCTCGTTTGCCCCGACGGTGTCGTAGACGTTGAGCTCGGTATTGCCGGCGATTTCATAGTTAGCCCAGACGAAATAGGTTGACTGATAGACACGGAAAGCGTGGCTTGCCGTATCTTCCTGAGGGTACAGCTCGTCGTTGAGAGTCGTTGCGGCGCTCGGCTGATGGTCGCCAAAAAAGACAAGAACAACCGGTCTGCCGATATTGCGGAGCTCGTTGATAAAGTACTCGAGGTCCCGGTCGGATGCGTTGATGCAGGTGAGATAGGTGTTGAGCGCGCTATTGGCGCCCTCGCTGGCTCCCTCGACCCAATAGTTTGTCAGCTCTTCGGCGGGAACGGTGCCATAGTCGTAGCCGCCGTGATTTTGCATCGTGACGTCAAAGATGAACTGCGGCGCTTCGTCGGTTCTAAGCAGGTCGAGTATCTTGTCGTAGGTGGCGTAGTCGCATACGCCGGCATGGTAACAGGGCGCACCTTCGAAATCGCCGATTGAAAGAAAGTCTCCAAAGCCCAGCTGCTGATAGATCTTATCTCGATGGTAGTTGACGGGGTTTTGCGGGTGCATAGCGGTAGCGGTATACCCAAGCTCTTTAAGGTCCTTTGCCAGGCTGTTGACGCCATTCATCTGATACAGCTGATAGGGGATCTTGCCTAATCCGACAAAGGCCGTTGTCGCTCCGGTCAAAAATTCGAATTCTGAGTTTGCCGTTCCGCCACCGGTGACCGAAGCGAGCATGGTGCCGC
>CABUGR010000353.1 GCA_902491135.1 uncultured Collinsella sp.
TAAGCGCGCCGAGACCTATGTTGCCATTTTGGAGTTTGTGGCCGAGCACGAGCTTTCGCGCTCCGACGTGATCGTGGCACTTGGCGGCGGCGTCGTGGGCGACGTGGCGGGCTTTGTGGCCGCCACTTACATGCGCGGCTGCAAGTTTGCGCAGATCCCGACGAGCCTGCTCGCCATGGTGGATTCGTCGGTGGGCGGCAAGACCGCCATCGACTTGGCTGCAGGCAAGAACTTGGCCGGCGCCTTTTGGCAGCCGAGCGTGGTTATCGCCGACGTGGGGTGCCTGGCCACCCTCACGCCCGAGCAGTTCGCCGACGGCTGCGGCGAGGTTGTCAAACACGCCGTGATCGCCGACCCGGAGCTTTTCGCCGAGCTGGAGAAGACCCCGCTCACGCTGGAGCTGCTCAACCGCGATGTGGCCCGCGTAGCGCTCATCATCGCCCGTAATATCGACATCAAGCGCGCCGTGGTCGTCGCCGACGAGCGCGAAACCAACCAGCGCAAGCTCCTCAACTTTGGACACAGCGCCGGACACGCCGTCGAGGCCTGCGAGCACTTTGAGCTCGGACACGGCAACTGCGTGTCGATCGGCATGGGCATCATCACGCGCGCCGCGGCCCTGCACGGCGTCTGCGATGCTGCACTGCCCGGTCGTATTGAGGAACTCTGCGCCCGCCATGGCCTCAAGACCCGCTGCGACCTCGATGTCGATGCCGTCTTTGCCGAGGCGCTCCACGACAAGAAGCGCGCGGGCGACACCATCGATCTGGTGATTCCGCACGGCATTGGCCGCTGCAGCATCGACCGCACGCCGCTTTCCACTTTCCACGAACTCATTGCCGAAGGCCTCGGCCAGAAGGGAGACGCATCCGCATGCTAGCCCGCATCACCCCGTCCCCGCTCAAGGGCACCGTTCCTGCCATCGCGTCCAAGTCGATGGCGCACCGCCTGATCATCTGCGCCGCGCTTGCCAACGGCGAGACACACGTCACCTGCAACACCACCTGCGCCGACATCGAGGCTACGGTGCGTTGCCTTACGGCCCTGGGCGCTCGCATCGAGACCGTCGAGGACGGCTTCCAGGTCCACCCCACCATGAAGAGTGTTGAGTTTGGCCTGCTCAAGGCCCTTGCCGGCGGCACGCTCGACTGCGGCGAGAGCGGCTCCACGCTGCGCTTTATGCTGCCCGTCGCCTGCGCGCTGGGTGCGGATGCCACCTTCGTGGGCCAGGGCCGCCTGGGCGCCCGCCCGCTCTCGCCGCTCTCGGACGAGATCATTGCCGCCGGCTGCGACCTACAGGGTCTGGGCGGTTTTCCGCTCAAGACGAACGGACGCATGCGCCCGGGCACCTTTGTGCTGCCGGGCAACGTGAGCTCGCAGTACATCTCGGGCCTGCTGCTGGCAGCCCCGCTGCTGGCCCAGCCCTCCTGCGTGCAGGTGACCGGCCTCATTGAGAGCCGTCCCTACATCAACCTGACGATCCAGGCCATGAAGGCCTTTGGCGTCGAGGTCAACGTCGAGCGTATTCCCGCCAGGGACGGCCAGCCCGAGGTCACGAACTTCCGTGTGAGCAGCGGCTCGTACCGTACGCCTGGCAGCGTGACCGTCGAGGGCGACTGGTCCAACGCCGCCTTTTGGCTGTGTGCCGGCGCCATCGGCACCGACCCCATCACCGTCGAGGGTGTGTCCCTGAGCTCCGCGCAGGGCGACCGCAATGTGCTTGCCGCGCTTTCGCGCTTTGGCGCCCGCATCGTGCGCTCC
>CABUGR010000354.1 GCA_902491135.1 uncultured Collinsella sp.
GGAGAGCACCTGCTTGGGCGCGCCGTCGGTATCCGCATAGCCGGCGTCCACGTCGATCACGTCGATGACCTGCTTGCCCAGGCGGCTCACCGCCAGGCGCTTGAGCTCCAGCTCGTCGCGCACGGGCGGCACGTCGGCGATGAGTTCGCGAGCGGCATCCACGCGAAACTTGGGCTTGGTGGAGCGCGCCTGGGCGCCACGGCTCAGCCACGCGAGCTCCTTGCGTGCCATGTTGCGACGACGCTCCTCGGTAACTGCGGCCATGCGGTCGCGCTCCACGCGCTGCAGGATGTATGCCGAGTAGCCGCCCTCGAAGGGGTCGACCTGGCCTGGTGCAGACCTCGTCCAAGAACCAGCGGTCGTGCGTGACCACGAGCATGGCGCCCTGACCGCGCTGCCAGCGGGCCTTTAAGTGGCGCGCGAGCCAGTTGATGGTGCGCATGTCCAGGTGGTTGGTGGGCTCGTCGAGCATGAGCACGTCATAGTCGCCGATCAGCAGGCGCGCGAGGTCCACGCGACGGCGCTGGCCGCCCGAAAGCTCGCCAACCGTGCCCTCCCAGGGCACATCGCTAATAAGGCCGGCCAGAATCTGGCGCGTACGCGGACTCGACGCCCACTCATACTCGGGCGTGTCGCCCACGACGGCATGATGCACGGTATCGGTGTCGACAAGCTGGTCCTTTTGGCCGAGCAGACCGATCGTGGTGCCGCGACGATGCGTCACGCGGCCATCGTCGGGCTCCAGCGTGCCGGCAAGCACGTTCAGCAGCGTCGACTTGCCGTCGCCGTTTTTACCAACAATACCAATGCGGTCGCCCTCGCCCACGCCGAGCGTCACGCTATCGAAAATATGCTTGGTGGGAAACTCTAGGCTGATGGAATCGCATCCCAAAAGAATCGCCATATGCCCTGCTCCTTCGTAGAAATTCAACGTTGTCCATGATAGCAGCGAGCCCCACCCCAAACCACCACGAAGGTGCCTGTCCCCTTTGTGGTGGTCGCTTCGGTCGCAGAGCAAAAAGGCGGGCCATCTCCCGCAAGAGATGACCCGCCCCTCCAATCAGTCCCGCGGCAACCATAGCCGCCACGGGCCTCAAGCATGTCCCGGACTAGGAGAACATGCCGGTGAGGTAATCATTCAGCCGCTTATCCTTGGGCCGTTGGAAAATCTCGTCGGTCTCGTCGTACTCGACCATATCGCCCATGTAGAAGAACGCCGTGCGGTTGGACACACGCGACGCCTGCTCCATGTTGTGCGTCACGATGACGATGGCACGGTCGGCAACGATTGACGACATAAGGTCCTCGATCGCCAGCGTCGAGATGGGGTCGAGCGCCGAGCAGGGTTCGTCAAACAGGATCACGTCGGGGTTGAGCGCCAGCGTGCGCGCGATGCACAGACGCTGCTGCTGGCCGCCCGAAAGCGCGTAGGCACTCTTGTCGAGCTTGTCCTTGACCTCGTCCCACAGCGCCGCGCCGCGCAGGCTCTCCTCGACCATGCGGTCGAGCTCGTCGCGGTCGGTGATGCCGTGGCGCTTAGGCGCAAACGTGATGTTGTCGCGAATGGACTTGCGGAACGGGTTGGGCTGCTGAAACACCATGCCAATGGAGCGGCGCAGCTCGTAGGTGTTTTCGGTCTTGGTGTTCACGTTGCGCCCGCGATAGTTGATCTCGCCCTCCACGCGGCAGCCGCGAATCTCGCGATTCATGAGGTTGAGGCTACGCAAGAAGGTCGACTT
>CABUGR010000355.1 GCA_902491135.1 uncultured Collinsella sp.
AGCCCATCCGCGAGCTTGCCGCCGCCGCACATGCTGCCGGCGCCCTGTTCCACACCGATGCCATCCAGGGCTATCTGCATATTCCGCTCGATGTCACCGAGCTGGGAGTTGACACCATGACCGTTGCCGCGCACAAGATCGGTGGCCCCGTGGCATCCGGCGCGCTCTACCTTAAGAGCCGCACGCCGCTGCGCCCGCGCATTTTTGGCGGCGGACAGGAAGCCGGACGTCGCGCGGGCACGCAGGACCTGCGCACGCAGCTGGCTTTTGCCGCTGCCGCCCGAACGCTGGCGCCCCATGTAGCCCAGGAGCGTGCGACGCTGCAAACCCTTTCCGACAAGCTCTACGCCACGCTTACGGCCCACCCTCGCATTCACGCCACCATGGGCGACTATGCGCATGCCGACCGTCTGCCCGGCATGGTATCGATCTACATTGATGGCATGGACTCCGAGGAGCTCATCGTCAAGCTCGACGCCGCCGGCTTTGAGGTATCGGCCGGTTCCGCCTGCTCGAGCGGCAGCATGGACCCGAGCCATGTTCTCAGCGCCATGGGTATTGGCCGCGAACAGGCCCTGGGCGCACTGCGCATCTCCTTCGATGACCGCGTGAATCCGGGCGATCTGGACGAGTTTGCCCAGACGCTGCTCTCGATCGTAGGCGCCGCATGATCGTCGCCGAGTTCGAGCGCGCTCTGCTGGCACGCTATCCAAAGACGGACACCGAGCCCTGGGACCACGTAGGCTTATCCGTGGGCGACCCTGCCGCAGAGATTACCGGTGTTGCCTGCGCGCTCGATGCGACCGAGACCAATGTTCGCCGCGCCCAAGAAGCCGGTGCCAACGTGCTGCTGACGCATCATCCCATATACATCAAGGCGCCCGAGGCCTTTTGTCCGGCGGATGCCACACGCCCCCAATGCAGCGCGGCGCTCTACGAGGCAGCGCGTTGCGGCGTGAGCATTATCTCGCTCCACACTAACCTGGACCGGTCGCACGAAGCCCGCGTCTGCCTGAGCGAGCTGCTGGGTGCCACACCCGTGAGCTCACTGGAGCACGTGGACGACCCCGAGGCCACCGGCCTGGGCGCGCTTGCAACGCTCAACGACCCGTGCACGCTGCGCGATCTTGCCACCCGTGCTGCCACGGCCTTCGGCAGCGACCCGCGTGTGTGGGGCGAAGCCGATCGCCCGTGCCGCACCGTCGCCATTTTGGGCGGCTCCTTGGGCGACTTTGGACAGCTCGCCATCGCCGGAGGCGCAGATGTCATCGTGACGGGCGAGGCGGGCTACCACGTGGCGCAAGACCTTGCCTTGCGCGGGCTGGCGGTGATCCTGCTCGGCCATGACCGTTCTGAGGAGCCGTTCGTTGATATATTGATGAACTCTGCGGTTGACGCCGGGGTCGACCCCCGTCATGCGATTAAAATACTGAACCCTTGCCAATGGTGGACTGTGACAAAAGGAGAGAACTTATGAGCGCCGGCGCTACGCTACTCAAGCTGCAACAGATCGATTTGGAGCTCGCCCGCAACAAGAGCGAACTTGCCAATATGCCGGAGCTCAAGGAGCTCGCTTCCAAGCGTAAGACCTACGTTAAGCTCAAAGCCGAGATGACCAAGCTCTACGCCCAGCGCAAGGACCTGGACATTGAGCTCGACGATCTCAACACCACCGAGATTCAGACCAACAACGCCATTGAGGCTGCCAAGAAGCGCCACGTCGACGGTTCCGACT
>CABUGR010000356.1 GCA_902491135.1 uncultured Collinsella sp.
GCAACGAGGTGCGCGCCTGCGACGACAAGCGCGTTATCGACCCGGCCCTTAAGGAGAGCGCGCTGCTGACCGGCGTGTTCAACCGTCTGGCCCGCAGCTGCTTCTACGGCGTCGCCGTCAAGGAGGGCGACGAGAGCCCCTACCGCAACGGCTGCATCCCCGCCGGTGCTGCCTCCACCACCGTGGTCGAAGCCGCCGAGCAGGCAGCCCTCGCCTTTGAGCAGGCCATGTACAAGTTCGAGACGCACCGCGCACTCGCCGTGTGCGACGACTACCTGCGTGCCGCCAACAAGCGCTGGAGCGATGCCTCCAAGGCCGCCAACAAGCTCGAGGGCGAGCCGGCAAACGCCGCCATGACGCAGGCCCTCGTCGACGCCTTTACCGAACTGCGCGTGGCGACCGTGCTTATGCACGGCATCGTCCCGGCCGGCTGCGAGCTCATCTGCGAGTACTTCGACGTCGATCCGGTCGCCTTCTTTAGCTGGGATAACATCTTTGCCTCCACGGACGAGTTTGTGGAGAGCCTGGGCGAGAAGCCCGGCGAGCACCGCGTGAAGCCGCTGCCCCCGACTTCTTTAGCAAGCACGAGAGCCAGTACTAGGCAACCGCAACGCGCCCGGGAATGATTATTCTGGGACGGGGATTAAAAAATCATTCCCGGGCGCCACAGTACAGTCTTTTTGTGACGGGGATCATTAAATGATTTTTTAATCCCCGTCCCAGAATAATCATTTCGGTGGAAGGAAAGACGGATGTCCAAGCCGCGTCGTCGTAAGCAAAAAAAGCAGGTTAAGCCCGAGCTCAAGCTCAGGCAGTTTGCTGCCACCGAGCTTTCCGACCAGCTTGCCGCCCAACACTCCGCCGCCGACCTGCCGCGCTTTATGGTCGACACGGTCGCCGGCGCCTATGCGCCCGCCGATGCCGAGCTCATGATCGAGGGCTTCGGCGCCGCGGCCACACGCCCGGTCACGCTGCGCGCCAACACGCTCAAGGCGACCGCCGAGGACATCGCTGCGGCGCTCGGTGCCGCCGGCATCGCCCACAACCCCGTCGCTTGGTACCCAGACGCCTTTATCCTGCCCGAGGCCCAGGTTTCCGATCTGTGGGATCTCGACATCTACCGCGACGGCAAGATCTACCTACAGAGCCTGTCGTCCATGATGCCGCCTTTGGTGTTGGGCGCCCAGGCAGGCGAGGACATCCTGGACATGTGCGCAGCCCCTGGCGGCAAGACGACGCAGATCACCGCCCTCACCCAGGGCCAGGCGCATCTCACAGCCTGCGAGATGAGCATTCCCCGCGCCGAAAAGCTCGAGTCAAACCTCCATCGCCAGGGTGCCAAAAACGTGCCCGTCATGCGCATCGACGCACGCGAGCTCGACGAGTTCTTCCGCTTTGACCGCATCCTGCTCGACGCTCCTTGCACCGGCACAGGCACCGTCATCAGCGGCAACGAGAAAAGCCTGCGCGGCCTGACCGAGCAGCTGCTTGGCAAGTGCGCCCGCTCGCAGCGCGCGCTTCTGGACCGCGCCATGGGAGCCCTCAAACCGGGCGGCACGCTCGTCTATTCGACTTGTTCGATCTTGCCGCAGGAAAACGAGGACGCCCTGCAAGAAGCCCTCGACAAGCACATGGACTGCGAGCTCATCCCCCTCGACGGCACGCCAAGCGAAAGCGAAGCACGCCGCGCCCAGGAAGCTGGTGAGGAGCCGCGCATCGAGTCCAA
>CABUGR010000357.1 GCA_902491135.1 uncultured Collinsella sp.
CGCCGGTGCAGCCGCACGCGCCATAGGACACCACGATCTTGGGATCGGGTGCGGCCTCAAAGGCGCGCAGGGCCGGCATGCGCATGGCACGCGTCACGGCGCCGGTGTACAGCAGCACATCGGCGTGACGGGGCGAGGGCACGACCTTGATGCCAAAGCGCTCGACGTCAAAGACGGGCGTGATGGAACCGAAGATCTCGATCTCGCAGCCGTTGCAGCCGCCGCAGTCGACACGGTAGACGTACACCGAGCGCTTGATCTTCTTAAGAAGGGTCGCCTTGGCCTTCTCGATGCTCTCGTCGAGCTCGATCTTGGTCGGGCGGTACTGAAGCCGCTCGGGCAAAAGCGTGGGTTCGGCCATGGTTACTCCTCCTTCGTTTCAAAATCCATGATGATGCCCTCGACCGGCGCCGGACCGGCGGGAATCTCGGGCGCATCGGGGGTAAGCTCGCGGGCGATATACTCCGGGTTCACACCGTGGCCGCCCAGATACTCCATGCCGGGGCCCTGGGGCTCACCGGACGCAAGCGTCTCGTTGGCAGCCATGCCGTGCGCGTTGCCGGTCTTTACGGCCGAGGCGGCGCGCAGGGCGTCGAGCTCGCGCTTGCACTCCTGGCACATACCGACGGTACGGGCGGCCTGCTCGGCCTCCATGCCGCCGGCCTTTTGCAGCAGGCGCTTAGCGTAGTCGATCTCCTTGTGCGGGGCGAACGGCTTGCCGCAGCGCGAGCAGTGCTCGAGCGTGTAGACGCTCTTGCTGGTGAGGTCGTCCTTGCTCATGACGGCCAGCTCAAACTCCTCGGTGAGCTTGATGGCCTCCATGGGGCAGGCTTCCTCGCAGCGGCCGCAAAAGATGCAGCGGCCGTAGTCGATCGACCAGGTGATAGTGTCGGCCGCAAGGTCGGTGTCCATGCGAATGGCATCGGCCGGGCAAGCCACGCCGCAGGCTCCGCAGGCGATGCAGAGCTCGGCATTGTGCTCGGGCTTGCCGCGCATGTCCTTGTTGGTGGGGAACGGCGCAAACGGGTACTTGACCGTCGCGTCGCCGGCCTTGGCGTTAACCTTCCAAAGCTTCAGCATATTAGAGCGCCTCCTCATCGAGCGGAGCGGCCATGGTGCCCTCGCCCGCAAGCGGCGACTTGTCGCGCCAGACGTTCTCGAACTGCTCCTTGTCGAGCACGTGGTCGCGCTTGGCGGCGACATCGGTCACTGTCACGCGGTCGGTGCAGGAGTAGCACGGGTCGAGCGAGCCGACGATCAGCGCCGCGTCGCCCACGGTGTTGCCGCGGAACATATAGCGCAGGACCGGCCAGTTGCTGTACGTGGCGGCCTTGGCGCGCCAGCGGTAGCACTTCTGGTTATTGCCGAGCATGGCCCAGTGCACGTCCTCGCCGCGCGGCGCCTCGGTGGCGCCGATGGCGTACTTGTGCGGGGTGTACTCCCAATCAGTGGTGAGGATGGGGCCCGACGGGCAGTTCTCGAGCATGGTCTCGATCATGTCGATCGAATCGTAGACCTCCTGGATGCGAACGGCGGTACGGCCGAAGGCATCGCAGGTGTCGGCCGTAGCGGCGTGCATCTTTTGGACATCCGGATCGGCGTAGCCGTCGAAGGGATGGTCAAAGCGCACGTCGCGGGCATAGCCCGAGCCACGCATGAGCGGGCCGACCGGCGAGAAGTCGCGTGCGATCTTGCGGTCCAAGATGCCGATACCAC
>CABUGR010000358.1 GCA_902491135.1 uncultured Collinsella sp.
GCAGTAGAGCTGCTGCGCCAGCACCTTGCGGCGGGCCAGGCGCACCGTGGCGATGGCAAGCACCGACGAGGTCAGCAGCACCAGGCCCTGCGGGATCATGCCCAGCAGGGCGCCCACCGTGGACAGCAGCGCCGACGAAGGCACATGACCAGCCAACAGCTCGGAGAAGCACCACGAAAGCGCACTATCGCCCGGGGTTCCCGCGGCATCCCACAGCTCGCTCACACTCGAGGCAAACAACGCCAAACCGAGCGGGATCATGATAATGCTCGCAAAGCGCACGATGGCGTTAAGCGCGTTCATGATCTCGGAATTGACCTTTTTGACGTACTTGGCCTCATTGTTGATCTTGGCCACGTAGTTGTCGGCGCCGACATGGATCACACGGGCGCGCAGCAGGCCCGAGTCGATAAAGCTGCCGCTCATGAGCTCGGAGCCGGGCTGCTTTTTGATGAGATCGCTCTCGCCCGTCAGCAGGCTCTCGTTCACGAGCGCCTCGCCCGAAACCACCACGGCGTCGGCGGGAATCTGGTCGCCGCGCCCCAGGCGAATGATGTCGTCGAGCACGATCTGGTCCAAGTCGAGCTCCACCTCGGCGCCGTCGCGCACCGCGATGGCCTTCTTGGAGGTCAGCAGCGTGAGCTTATCGACCATCTTCTTGGAACGCATGGACTGGATGACGCCAATAGCGGTATTGAGAAACACCACGAACAGGAACGTCAGATTCTTAAACGAACCGGTCAAAATGACCAGGAACGCCAAGATCACGTTGATCAAATTGAACAGCGTGCAGAGGTTCTCGATGATGAGCTCTTTGACCGACTTGGTCTTGAGCTCCATGTTGCGGTTGATTTTACCGGCGGCGATGCGCTCCTCGACCTCGGCGGTCGAGAGTCCGCGCTCGATATCCGTTGCTGCCATACCACGTCCCATCACGTCGCGTCGGTATAAGAAAAACCGCCCGGACCATGCGAGGTTCGGACGGTCTTACGTTCGATGGTGCCCCATGTTGGATTCGAACCAACGGCCTTCTGCTCCGGAGGCAGACGCTCTAATCCCCTGAGCTAATAGGGCGAACGTTTGGCATTATACCCAAGTGCACCACGGGCTATCAAAATAAAAGAAAAAGCTTTGCAATTCCGAGGAAGACGCGGCGCAACGGCCCACTTTAGAAGGCAAAAGCGAGTCAGATAGTATAAACTCTCATGCACCATATATACACGGCTCGCGATGCGGGCCGTTTTTGCAAAAGTTATCCATCGAGGTGAGAGGCACACCATGATTGCAATTTTAAAGCAGAGCGCCAGCGACGAGGCCGTCAGCCATATCGTCAGCTGGATTGAGAAAAAGGGCCTGAAGACCGACGTCTCGCGCGGCGAGAATGAGACGATCATCGGCCTGGTGGGCGATACGACCAAGATCGACCCGTTCCTGCTCGAGTCCATGGATGTCGTCGAGCGCGTGCAGCGCGTCTCCGAGCCGTTCAAGCGCGCCAACCGTAAATTCCACCCCGAGGACTCCGTCATCGACTGCGGCCACGGCGTCAAGATCGGCGGCGACCAGTTCCAGGTCATCGCCGGCCCGTGCTCCGTCGAGGGCGAGAACCTCATCCGCATCGCACGCCGCGTGAAGGCCGCCGGCGCCACGATGCTGCGCGGCGGTGCCTACAAGCCCCGCACCTCCCCCTACGCCTACCAGGGCATGGGCCCCGCC
>CABUGR010000359.1 GCA_902491135.1 uncultured Collinsella sp.
TTAACCACGCCAAGGCTGCCGGCGTACCCATCGTCGTTGCCGTCAACAAGATCGATAAGCCGGGCGCCAACCCCGACCGTGTGCGTCAGGAGCTCACCGAGTACGGCGTCATCCCCGAGGAGTGGGGCGGCCAGAACATGTTCGTCAACATCTCGGCCAAGCAGAAGATCGGTATCGACGACCTTCTGGAGACCGTGCTGCTCCAGGCCGACGTGCTCGAGCTCAAGGCCAACCCGGACACCTTTGCCTCCGGCAACGTCCTTGAGGCCAAGCTCGACAAGGGCCGCGGCTCGGTCGCTACCGTGCTCGTGACCCGCGGTACCCTGCACGTGGGCGATACGCTGGTCGCCGGCCTTACCTACGGTCGCGTCCGCGCCATGCTCGACCCCAAGGGTCGCGCCGTCACCGAGGCTGGTCCCTCCGACGCCGTCGAGATCCTGGGCCTGCAGTCCGTGCCCAACGCCGGTGACGAGTTCCGCGTGTTCGAGGACGAGCGCGAGGCTCGTGCCCTGGCCGACGAGCGTTCGCTCAAGGCCCGTATCGAGGAGCAGAGCCGCGTCAAGCACGTCACGCTCGAGAACCTCTTCGAGACTATTGCCGACGCCGAGGTCAAGGAGCTCAACCTGATCATCAAGGCAGACGTCCAGGGTTCCATCGAGGCCCTTCAGGACTCGCTCGACAAGATGGATCAGTCCGAGGTTCGCATCAACACGATCCACTCCGCTGTCGGCGCCATCAACGAGACCGACGTCGTCCTGGCCGACGCCTCCAACGCCATCATCATCGGCTTTGGCGTCCGTCCCGACGGTAAGGCCCGCTCCGCTGCCGAGCGCGAGGGCGTCGAGATCCGTTGCTACGACGTCATCTACAAGTGCCTCGAGGAGCTCGACGCCGCCCGTATCGGCATGCTCAAGCCCACCGAGGTCGAGGTCGCCACGGGTACCGCGACCGTCCTGGACACCTTCAAGGTGCCCAAAGTCGGTATCGCCGCCGGTGTCCGCGTCGAAGAGGGCGAGATCGCCGCGACCGATTCCGTGCGTCTGGTGCGCGACGGCATCGTGGTCTTCAACGGCAAGATCGCCTCGATGCGCCACTACAAGGACGAGGCCAAGAGCCTCAAGAGCGGTTCCGAGGGCGGCATTGGCCTGGAGAACTTCCAGGACATCAAGCCCGGCGACCAGATCGAGGGTTACCGCATCGACCAGGTTGCCCGTACCGAGTAGGGGGTAGCTCTATGAAGCAAACGCAGGCAACCCGCCGTCTGGGCGAGCAGCTTCGCGAGAAGCTCGGTTATATCCTGCTCTTTGAGGTTTCCGATCCGCGTCTCGACCTGGTTACTCTGACCGCGGTCGAGGTCGCGGTGGACCGTTCGTTCGCGCGCGTGTACGTGTCGTGCGATGCGAGCCGCTACGACGAGGTCATGGAGGCGCTCGCAAGCGCCAAGGGCCGTATTCGTAGCCTGTTGGCTCGCTCGCTCGATTGGCGTGTCACGCCCGAGCTCGATTTTCGCATCGATCGCTCGACCGATGAGGCCGAGCGCATCACGCGTGCGCTGGAAAACGTTCCCGCCACGCTTGCGATCGAAAAGGACGAGGACGGCTATCCGATAGCGGATGCCGCCCAGGAGGCAGCTTTAGATGACTAATTCCGCCGACCTCGCCTCGTGCGAGTCTGCAGATATTCAGCGACGCATCCTCGAGCTCATC
>CABUGR010000360.1 GCA_902491135.1 uncultured Collinsella sp.
CCAGGCCCGATTTTGCCTCTTGACAATGTCCTGCTCATATTAAAAGGAACGTCCCCAAGTGCCAGCCAAAGCGACGTCGCAGGTTGAGGACGGACAGCGAGCGACGTCCAGAGCGAACAAGTTGGCATGAAAAAGGCAAGGCATAGACCTTCTGGTCATGCCTTGCCTTTTGAATGACAAATTGTCGCTCTGGACGTCGCGCAGCGTCGAGCCGTTACGCCGTTCGGCAGAACGGCGTAACCTAGAGATCCCCGCCGGCACCCAGCAGCTTGCGCATGACCTGTTCGGGGTTAACCGAGCCGTCACGCGGGGCCAGGGCGGTGATCTTCTTCTGCATCTTGTACTCGTGCAGCTCGTCCTCGAGCTGGCGCACGCGGGCGCGGAGCTTTTCGTTCTCGCGCTCGCGCTCCTCGGCACGCTCCTTCATATCGAGGATGCGCACCACGCCGGCAAGGTTGATGCCCTCGTCGGTCAGCTGGTTGATGAGCTCCAGGCGCTCGATATCGGCACGCGAATACAGACGCGTGTTGCCGCCCGAGCGCTGGGGGTTCACCAGGCCCTTGGACTCATAGACGCGCAGAGTCTGCGGATGCATGCCGGTCAGCTCGGCCGCCACGCTGATCATGTACAGCGGTTTGTTCCTATTGTCCTCGGCCATGCTACCTGATCCCTTTCCGTCTCGTTATCGTCCATCATAAGCCCGCGGGCGCGGGCGTGCGCCACGACCGCCCTAGTACGTCGCCTTGTAACGGTTGACCTTCTCGCGATAATCGCGCGTGTCGGCCTCGCGCAGCTTGGTCATGGCATCGCGCTCATCGTCGGACAGGTTCGTGGGGACCTGCACCTTGATCTCGACGAGCAGCGCACCCGTGCGGCCGCGATGCTTAACGTCGGGCGCACCCATCTCCTTAAAGCGAAACTTCTTGCCCGTCTGGGTACCCGCGGGCACCTTCAGACGAACCGTCGCACCGCCGGGCGTCGGCACGTCCACCGTGCAGCCGAGCGCCGCCTCATAGACCGAGACCGGTACCTCCATGGTCACGTCGGCACCTTTACGCTTAAACAGCGGGTGCTCCTCCACATGCGTGGTCACGACCAGGTCGCCGCGCTCGCCGCCGGCAACGCCATACTCGCCGCGACGCTTGTAGCGTAGCTTGCCGCCGTCGACCGCGCCCGCGGGCACCGAGACCGTAATGGTCTGCTGCTCGCCTGTCGAGGGAATGCGATAGGTGACCTTGTGCGTCACGCCGCGAAACGCGTCCTCGGCCGTCACATCGACGGTCAGCGACAGGTCGCCGCCCTTGCGAGCACGGCTGCGACCCGCGCCGGCACCGGCAGCGCCCGCAGCCCCGGCAAAGCCCGAGCCCCAATCGCTGCCCCAGGCGCCGTTGCCGCTAAAGATGCTGTCGAAGATGTCGCCCCAGCCGCTGGCACCCGCGCCGGCACCGTAGCCGCCGCCATACGCGCCGCCCGCGCCCGGCATGCCGCCAAACATGAGCATCTGGTCGTACTCTTTGCGCTTCTTCTCGTCCGAAAGCGTCTCGTAGGCCTCGCTGATCTCCTTGAACTTGGCCTCGTCACCGCCGGCATCGGGGTGATATTTTTGCGCGAGCTTGCGAAACGCGCTCTTGATCTCTTTGTCGGAGGCGCTCTTGGATACGCCCAGGATGTCATAGAAGGTTTTGCCTGCAGCCATCGTAG
>CABUGR010000361.1 GCA_902491135.1 uncultured Collinsella sp.
TTTCGACATGCTCGTCGGTCGCGCTCTTGCCATCGTAGGCACCCAGGTTCACACCGGTCAGCACCACCTCGGGCACGCCGGCCTCCTGGGCCTCGCGAACTTGCTCGAGCACGGACTCGACGGGCACGGAACGCTCGGGGCCGCGCGCCTTCCACACAATGCAATAGGTGCAGCGATGGTTGCAGCCATCCTGAATCTTCACGCCCAGGCGAGAGCGACCGAGCGCATCGACCACCTCGCCATCGCTGCAGGCGGGAACGCTATCGGACTCAACGCCCAGCACCTCGCAGACGCGCTCGGCGACGTCAATCTTGGACGGTTCGGCGATCACGCGATCCGAAAGCTCCAACAGCTCCTCGGGATGCAGGTTGACGACGCAGCCGGTTACGACCACGTAAGGGTCGTTAGGATGGGCCAGCGCATGACGGACGGCCTTACGGGTCTTGGCCTCGGCCTCGCCCGTAACGGCACAGGTGTTAATGACGATCAGATCGGCATCCTGGGGATCCACAATAGCAAAGCCCAGGCGCATAAGATCGGCAGTGATACGGTCAGACTCAACCCGGTTGACGCGGCAGCCGAGGTTGACGACGGAAATATGGGGTGCGAGCACGCGGGCTCCTTAATCGAGGATATCGTCGAGGGCACTCTTGATACGGTCGGTCACCGACTTCTTACCGGAAGCGACGTCATCGCCCATCTCATCGGCAAAAGCACGGAGCAGCTCGTGTTGCTTATTGGAAAGATTGGTGGGAACGACCACGCGCAGTTGCACGATCAGGCGACCACGCGAACCGCCACCGCCAATGCGCGGCATGCCGTAATTATTGACGCTCACGGTGTCGCCGTACTGTGTACCAGCAGGGACCGTCACCTTGACGACCTCATCGGGCATAATGCCCTCGACCTCGATCTCGCAGCCGAGCGCTGCCTGCGCAATCGAAATATCGCTCACGAGGTACAGGTCGTCACCGTTGCGCTTAAAACGCTCGTGGTCGGCGACGCGCACGTTGACGATCAGGTCGCCCGAGGGCTCGCCGCGAAGGCCAGCCTCGCCAAAGCCGCTCACGCGCAGCTGGCGACCGGTCGAAACGCCGGCGGGGATATCGATGTCGATCTTTTCATGCGAAGGCGTGCGGCCCTGACCGTCGCAGGTCTCGCAGGGATGATCGATGACCGTGCCCTCGCCGTGGCAGTCGGGACAAGGCGAAGAGGACTGAACCTGGCCCAGGAACGAGCGCTGGACCGTCGTGACATAGCCCGTGCCGTGGCAGCGGCTGCACTGCTTTTCCTGTGCACCCTCGGCTCTACCGGTGCCGTTGCAATCCTCGCAGGGGGCAAGGCGGTCATAGCTGATCGTCTTTTTGCACCCGAGTGCCGCCTCCTCGAGCGTCACCGAAAGGGAGATGGCCATGTCGCGGCCGCGACGACGCTCACGGCGATTTCGGGCGCCACCGCCGGCACCGCCGCCAAAGAACGACGAGAAGAGGTCGTCCATGCCCATGCCGCCAAAGATATCGTTAATGTCGACGTAGCCCGAACCACCAGGGCCGTCGGCAATGCCGTAACGGTCGTAGTTAGCACGCTTCTGCTCATCGGAAAGAACGGAATATGCCTCGTTGAGCTCTTTGAACTTGGCCTCGGCCTCGGGGTCGTCCGAAACGTCCGGGTGTACGGTACGGGCCTTCTTTAGAAACGC
>CABUGR010000362.1 GCA_902491135.1 uncultured Collinsella sp.
TTTCCTGGCTTGGGCCTTCATTGCCTCTTGACAATGTTCTACTCATATTAAACGGCGAAGTCGGGGTTGTCCCGCACGCTCGGGGAGACACCTGCGGAAGGCGTTGGCCCCGGGATCCGCGCGCTGAGGTTGCCGCGCTGCGAAGCAGAGATCGGCCGACCCCGCGAATGCCCCAACCTGCCAGAAATTCGGGAAGGGCACGGCAATGGAATGGTTACCTCGCGACGCCGACTGCGCCAGGCCCCGACCACATGCCTCCTACGCTCGATGAAGGCGTGGTGCTCGCGGTTGCAGAAGTCGAGCTACCGCCCGTAACGGTCCCGGAATCGGTATAGCCATGCGCATCCGCGTTCGTCAGCACTCCGCCTATCACCAGGGTATATTCCCCGCCTTCGGTAAACTTCGGGCTGCTTGCCAGCACCATGCCGAATTGCTTAGTGGCTGTTATCGACGCAATCACGCTGCCGTTTGCGTCCACGATCGCGACCGTATCGCCTGCACTGCCGCTCACGTTCGCAGTGTAGAGAAACGGCTGAGTGCCGCCCGAGAAACTCTGTGCCATGCGCGACGAGCCGATCATGAGCACCGTACCGCCCGAAACGGTCGCCTCGCTATCGTAGTCAAACGCGCCATCGCCATCGCTCGACGGGCCATTGGCGAGTACCACGCCGCCCGTGATTTCCACGCTGCCGTTGCTGTCGATGGCATCGCCCACCGAGTCGAGCACGAGCGTTCCGCCGTTGACCTGAATGAGGCAGTCGGAAGAACCTGCACCGGGGGCTCCACCCCGATTTCCACCACCCTTGCTACCACCAGGGAAGCTACCGCCATCCACAGGACTTCCACCCGCTGCGGGCCCACCTTTGCCTGGTGTTTCTCCGTTGACAGTAATACCAGGCTCGCCAGGAGCGCCACTATCATTAGCATCCTCATCATCGTCCGAGCTATCCGAGAGGGCGGCAGCGCTTGAGTTCACCGCGTCATCGGACGCCACGATGGAAGTATCGCCGCCGTTCACGTATACTTTTTCCGCCTCGAGACCTTCGCAGCAGCTGATCACGTCGATGGTGCCGCCGTCGACCGCAAGCTCGGTTTCTGCATGGAAGGCATCGTCGCCCGCGCTCACCGTGAACTCACCGCCCGCAATCGCCATCTGCAAGTCGGAATGGAATGCATCGTCGGCCGAGGTCACGCTGAACGCTCCGTCCGTGATGCCAATATAGGTTTTTGCCTGCACCGCGTCGTCACCCGCATTGATTGAGAAGGTGCCGCCCGTAATGCTCACGAAGCCCTGCGTCGCCTCGGTGTCCTTGTTCGACTTGATGCCGTCACCTCCCGACACCAGGCTGAACGAGCCGTCAGCAATCTTCACGCAATCGCGGCCGCGCAGGCAGTCCTCCACCGCCGTCACATTCAGGGTGCCGCCTGTGACGACCAAGTCGTCCTTCGAGCAGATGCCGTGGCAATAATTCGCCGTCACGTTGAGGGCCCCCGTGCCGTTGATGGTGAGGTCGCAGCGGCAAAAGAGCGTCGCGTACGGCTCGTCAGAGTCATCTTCAAGCGTGTAGTCGGTGCCGTCGGAAAACGAGTTTTGCGTGCCATCGGCCAAGGTCACGAAGCATTTATCGACGTTCTTCGCATAGATTGCGGGACCGTTCTCGTTGTGGATAGTCGCCCCCGCAAGTACCA
>CABUGR010000363.1 GCA_902491135.1 uncultured Collinsella sp.
ACCCGCGTCTCGGCTCGCTTGACGACTTCGATGACATGATCGCCGCGGCTCACGCGCGCGGCATCAAGGTTATCGTCGACATCGTGCCCAACCATTCATCCAACCAGCACCCCTGGTTCAAAGCTGCTCTTGCCGCCGGTCCCGGATCGCCTGAGCGCGCCCGTTATATCTTCCGCGATGGTCGCGGCGAGCATGGCGAGCTGCCTCCCACCAATTGGAATGCCAACTTTGGCGGCCCCGCCTGGACGCGTGTTGCGGACGGTCAGTGGTATCTGCACATGTTTACGCCCGAGCAGCCGGACTTTGACTGGTCATGCCCCGAGGTTCATGCGTTCTTTTGCGATGTCCTGGCGTTTTGGAGCGATCGAGGCGTCGATGGCTTTCGCATTGATGTGGCGCAGGGTCTCGCCAAGGATCTCGACCGCGATGACCTCGACCGGTGGCATCTCGCCGAGGGCGATGACATGGTTGACGACGGCACCCATCCGCTGTGGGACCGCAACGAGGTCCACGAGATCTATCGCGAGTGGCGCCGCGTGTTCGACCGCTATGATCCACCGCGCAGCGCCGTTGCCGAGGCGTGGGTGCTGCCCGAGCGTCAGTATCTCTACGCGCGTCCCAGCGAGCTTGGCCAGACATTCAACTTTGAGTTCGCCAAGGCCACTTGGACCTATAATGACATGCACACTGCAATCGAGAAGGGCTTGAAGGCAGCCGTCGAATCCGATTCCGCCTCGACCTGGGTACTCTCCAATCACGATGTGCCGCGCGTGGCGACACGCTATGCCCTTCCGCAAATCAAGGCGACGCGCTACCACCAGATTGCGCTCGACTGGCTCTTACGCGACGGGTCGTCTTATGACGAGGACCGTGAACTCGGCGAGCGCCGCGCGCGGGCGGCCCTTTTGCTTGAGTTGGCGCTTCCGGGCTCGGCATACGTGTATCAGGGTGAGGAGCTCGGCCTTTTTGAGGTGGCTGACATCCCATGGGCTGCACTCGAAGATCCTACTGCGACCAATACGCGCGGACCGAAGCGTGAGAAGGGGCGCGACGGCTGCCGTGTGCCCCTGCCGTGGGTGGCGGCGGACGATCCCGCGCAGGGCGGATCGTTTGGGTTTTCGCCGGCGGACGCCGATGCGGCGCCCCATCTGCCGCAGCCTACATGGTTTTCCGATTACGCTGCCGATAGGGAAGAAGCGGACCCGACATCGATGCTTGCGCTCTATCGTGACGCCCTCTGGCTTCGGCGCAAGCTGCGCGGTTGCGCCAACGATCTTGCGTGGCTCGATCTTGACGGGCGCACCGGTCTTGCGGATGGTGCCGAGGGCGCTGAGGGCGGCGTCATCGCCTATCGCCGCGACAACGGCTGGGCGTGTGTGACGAACTTCGGCGCAGCACCCGTGGAGCTGCCGGCGGGCAGGGTCCTGCTCACCTCATCACCGCTTGCAGACGGCAGGCTCGCGCAGGACAGCTCTGCCTGGATTATGCTCGGTGAGATGTAGGGGGCTCTTGCGGTGAGTTTGCGTTTGCCAGCGCCTTCCGTGGTGGCTGATGTCTTCGCGAGGGCGTCGCAAAACTTTTTAAAAAAAGTTCTTGCATAGGATGCGGGCATCACGTAAGATTAATCCCCGTAAGCGGACATGGCTCAGTTGGTAGAGCACAACCTTGCCAAGGTTGGGGTCGCGGG
>CABUGR010000364.1 GCA_902491135.1 uncultured Collinsella sp.
CTGTTTGTTCTTGATGATTTCCTCTTTAGCCTCGAGCAGAGCCTCTTTTTTGAGGGTCTCGGCCTGACGCTTAGCATCACCGATCAGGGACTCAGCCTGTGCGTGTGCCGACTGAATCTTTTCGTCGGCCTCGTGAAGACTACCCTGCTTGGCGGTGCGCATGAAGGCAATGGCGGCGATGGCACCCAAAACGATGCCAACGAGCGCTGCGATGATAGGCATGCTCACTCCTTTTTATGGATTCGTTACACAACAAAGCGAACCATCCTTACGAACGGCTCGCGACATTTGAGTAATATGGGCGCAGCTTATGCGGGTCGGATACAGATAAACATATAAACAAACTCATCACAGATGAGCACATATCACAAAGCAAATGACAGTGTTTATCGTACGTTGAACCACAACAACTGTCAAATAAATGGCCCCAGCACGGCGGCTAAAACGCGGTGAACGGCAGGACCACAAAACGCATATGCCTAAACCGCACATTCCTCGCATTCGGCATCGAGGCGTGCCTTAACGGCATCGGCGGCGATGTGATACGAGAAGCCCTTGCCCATCAAAAACCGAACCAGTTTTTCGAATCCGCGCGTCTCTGGAACACGTCGCTTGGCGAGCAGGGCTGACGCACGTGCCAAATCGTCTTCGACGGCAAAATATTCCTCGGGATAACCGGGAATGTCATCGAGCACGACATGACGACGCTTGAGCTCGGTCTCGATTTTGCGCTGTCCCCAACCACGCCGCTTGCGTTCCTCGATAAAGTACGAGCAAAAGCGGTTCTCGTCTAAAAAGCGATACTCGGTGGCGCGCTCGACGGCGAAATCAATCGCTGTCTGGTGAAAGCCGTAGCAAGCCAGCTTGTCACGGACCTCACCCGTCGCATGGTCGCGGCGCGATAACATCTCGGTCACCATGGTAAGTGCACATTTACGCTCGATGAGCTGCACCGCCTCACGAAAGTTGTCCCAATCACAGGGAAGATCTGGGCGGTTTTTGACATACAGGCGCGCGACCCGCACGGGAATCCAAATAGAACGCTCAAAACCGCCCTCAAGCTCACAATCGATATGTGCGCAAGGCTTTTTGGACGCATACCCGCTCGCGAACGAGGAGGCCGCCTTCTTATCGGGAAAGACGACCGTGGCCTCGGTCACCGTATACGACATGAGCGTAACCGCTACTCGTCGTCATCATCGAGCATGGCGGAACCATCGATGGCGTAAAGCTCGTCAAACTCCTCAGGCGCAGGCTGATCGGTCAGCTCGACCTCGGACGGAGCATCGTCATCAAACTCAAGTCCGCAGGCAAGGCGGACCTTATGCTCAATCTCGTCGGCGCAATCGGGGTGTTCGCGCAGGAAAGCCTTGGCGGCCTCGCGACCGTTGCCGAGCTTGTCCTCGCCATAGGCAAACCAGGAGCCCATCTTCTTGCAGATGCCGCACTCGACAGCCATGTCCAGAATCGAGCCTTCCTTAGAGATGCCCGTACCGTACATGATGTCGAACTCAGCAGAACGGAACGGAGCTGCCACCTTGTTCTTAACGACCTTGGCTCGCACGCGGTTACCGATAACCTCGTCCTTAAGCTTAATGCTGTCGATACGGCGAATGTCGATACGCACCGAAGAGAAGAACTTAAGGGCGCGGCCGCCCGTCGTTGTCTCGGGGTTGC
>CABUGR010000365.1 GCA_902491135.1 uncultured Collinsella sp.
TCCTCTTTTTCTTGGACTGGGCCTGGGCCACGCCCTCGAGCGCGCGGGCCTCGGCCTCGCGAACGGTGCGATCTTCGCGGCGCTGCGCCATGTCGGCGGCGAAGCGCTTGGCAAAACGCTCGGCCGTCGAACCCGTCGAGCTCACCTTGCCGCCACCGCGACCCAGGCGGACGCGCACACCGCGGCCAAAACCAGTTGCGGCATGACGACGACGCGGCTTGAGCGAATCCATCATCGTGGCGAGCTTAAAGAACACCGAGCAGGTAAAGACCACGATGACAGCCAAGATAACCATCTGGCCCATCGACAGGTTGGCAATGGACAGCAGCTCCGGGAATCCGATAACGCCCACCAGGATGCCGGCGACTACAAACACAAAGAGCACAACACGTAAGGGCGTGAGAGGCTGCGAGATGCGCCAGATCAGGCTGACGCTCGCCGCGCACGACGTAAGCAGACACATCGTAGACAGCGTGAGCTGGCTAAAGCCAAACACGCGCGCCACAAAGATATCGAGCGCCGCAGCCAAAATGACTGCAATCGACGCCGGCAATGCACGCTTGAGTACGTTGGTCAAAAACGCACCCTTCACACGAGCATTGTTGGGCTCCAGGCCCAACACAAAGCCCGGCGCGCCGATGCAGAAGAAGTTAATGAGCGTCATCTGGATGGGCTCGAAGGGGTACGGCGGCAGCGCGATACACAGCGCCGCCAGGCCCATCGAGAACAGCGTCTTGGTCAGGAACAGTGAGGCCGAACGCTGCAGGTTGTTGATGGAGCGACGGCCCTCGGCCACCACGGCGGGCATCGAGGCAAAATCGTTGTCGACGAGTACGATCTCGGCCACGTTGCGCGCGGCATCGGAGCCGGCCGCCATGGCGACGGAGCAGTCGGCCTCCTTGAGCGCCAGCACGTCGTTGACGCCGTCGCCCGTCATGGCCACGGTGTGCTCGCGACGCTTGAGCGCCTGCACGAGCTCGCGCTTCTGCTGCGGGGTCACACGACCAAAGACATGGTAGCGGTCCACTGCGGCATCGAGCTTGGCCGGCGTATCGAGCGTCGTGGCGTCCACATAAGCGTCCGCCCCCGGCACGCCCACCACGCGCGCGATCGACGACACCGTACGCGGGTCGTCGCCGCTGATCACGTTGAGGGTCACGCCCTGCTCGTTAAAGTAGCCGATGGTCTCGGCCGCCGAGGTACGAATCTCGTCGCGGATGGTCACAAAGCCCACGGGCTCGGCCTCTCCCACCATATCGCCATCGGGCGTAAAGCCGTCCACGCGCGCCACCACGAGCACGCGGCAGGTATCGGCAAGCTCGGCGACACGGTTCTCGACCTGCGAAAACACACGCTCCGAAAGCACAAACTGCGCGGCGCCCATCACATAGGAGCCCTGCGCAAACGAAGCGCCACTCCATTTTTTTGACGACGAGAACGGAATGACCGACAGCGGTTCAGACACCTCGACCGGGCGATCGGCGTAATAGTTGAGCAGCGCCTGGCAGGTCTCGTTGGCATCGGCCGAAGTCGCACGCGCCACGTTAGCCAGCGCAAAATCGAGCACCGTGGTATCGACGGGAACGGCCGCCTCGTCCGAGCCGGCGTCTAGGCTCACGCCCTCAACCGGCAGCGGATACGTGCCCTCGACCTCCATGCGGCCCGACGTGATG
>CABUGR010000366.1 GCA_902491135.1 uncultured Collinsella sp.
CAGGCGCGAACCCGTGTCGCCCGCCAGCTCATCCCACACATCGGTCAGACTTACCGGAGTCGACAGCTTGCCTTCGCTCTTGGCGATGGCAGCGGTCTTGAACGGCTCGGGCAGCACGCCCACGGCAGACGGATCGGCAAGCAGCGCCGACAGCACCTCGGTGGGCTCGCTCTTAAACTCAAGCGCCACCTGGCCGGTCAGGCCCGCGCGGTCCAGCAGGTAGTTCATGACGTACTCCGGCGTGGTGCCCTTGCCCGTCATATAGACGGTATGGCCCGCCAGATCGCCAAACGAGGCCACACTTGCGTCGCCCGTCACCACGTTCAGCACGCCCAGCGTGTTGATGTCGATGACCTGCACCGCGCCCTCGGTCTTGTTGTAAAGCACGCTCGCCACGTTGGCGGGCACTAGGGCGATATCGACATCGCCCTGAATGACCTTGGGCACAATCTCGTCGGCGGCGGTGTTGATCGCAAAGTCGAACTCGTTGTCCGTGGCACCGTCGGCCGCCCGGTCCATAAACTGCACCAGACCGATTGACGTCGGACCCTTGAGCGAGGCGACGTGCACCTCAACCGGCTCGGCAGCGGCACCACTAGCGGCAGACCCGGCAGCGGAGCCCGCAGCAGACCCCGCCCCGGCAGCCCCGCCGCCACAGCCCGCGAGCGCAAGTGACAGGGCGCCCGCGGCGAGCGCCGAGGCAAACCCCCGGCGCGACATCTCAACATGTCCCCTCGTTAGGCATCGACCAGGCATGATGGTCGGTATGCAGCAACTCCTCGGCCAGCGGCGAGAGCGGCGCGCCCAAAAACTCGCGGTAGCACGCCTGGACATCGGGATTCTCGTGCGAGAAACGAATGTCCGCCTTCGCATCCAGGCTCCACAGCACCTGGCCACGCTCAGCCGCCAGCTCGCAGCCGTCGTGGATGGGCTGACCGCCGCCACCGACGCAGCCGCCCGGGCACGCCATGACCTCAACAAAGTCATATCTCACACGGCCGTCGCGAATCGCGTCGAGCAGACGGGCGGCGTTGCCCAGCCCGTGCGCCACGGCGACGCGCACCTTGGTACCGTCGATATCGGCCACGGCCTCCTTCCAGCCCTCGAGTCCGCGCACGTCAGTGAAGAAGTCAGCATCCGGGTTCTTGCCCGTCACCAGGTAATATGCCGAGCGCACGGCGGCCTCCATCACGCCGCCCGTGGCGCCAAAGATCACACCCGCGCCCGTGCCAAAGCCCAACGGCGTATCGAGCGGCTCCTCGACCAGCGTGTCAACGCTCACGTGGCTCGCGCGGATCATGCGCACCATCTCGCGCACCGTCAGCGCAACGTCCACGTCGGGCGCGCCGCCCTCGCCCATCATGCTCGGCAGCGCACACTCGGCCTTCTTGGCCGTGCATGGCATAACGGACACCACGAACAGACGCTCGGGCTCCACGCCCAGCACCTTGGCGTAGTAGGTCTTGGCGATAGCGCCGAACATCTGCTGCGGCGACTTTGACGTGGACAGGCTGTCGACAAACTCGGGGTAACGTGCCTTCACAAAGCGCACCCAGCCCGGGCAGCAGCTCGTAAACATGGGCCAGCCGCGGCTGTCGCCCTCACCCTTAGCGGCGGCGCCCAGGCGTTCGAGCAGCTCGGAGCCCTCCTCCACAATGGTGAGGTC
>CABUGR010000367.1 GCA_902491135.1 uncultured Collinsella sp.
GCTCGACAGCGCATCGAGCTGCGCGCGCGGCACATACTTAATGCGGACGCCTGCAGCGTTGAGGTCGTCGACCAGGCGCGACAAGGCGGCATCGCGCTCCCCGCCCTCAGCGATGAGCGCGCACTTGACGGGAAAGCCGGTACGCAGCGCCTCGGCGGCAGCACGGCGACCTTCGATAAACTCGCCCTTGGGAACCTGGACGTTATCGCGGCTACGCTCGCGCTGCGGGCGAGCAGCCTGTGAGCGCTCGCGCTGGCCCTTGGGAGCGGCAGCGCGGTCGTTGCGGCGAATCGGACGCGAGCCAGAAGCAGCCTGCTTGCCTCCACGCGATGCACGCTTGCGATTGTCGGCCATAAAACGGCCTCCTTTAAATACTTTTCAAACAGGACAAAAGAAGCGACCGCTTAAGACGAATAGCTCAAGCGGTCGGTACGGGTTTTCCAAGTGCCCGAGATTACCGTGAAAGAGGAGCGACGCGTACTTGAGTACGCGAGCGACGGTTTGAACGGCAAGGTCGGGTGCTTGGGAAACCCGCGGGGATTAGAGAGATTTGATACGGGTGCCGGCGGCGGTATCCTCAATGGTGAGGCCCAGGTCCTTGAGCTGATCGCGGATGGCGTCTGCCAGATCCCAGTTCTTGGCGGCGCGGGCCTCGGCGCGGGCCTCGAGAATCTTAGCAGCGGCCTCGTCCACGTCGTCGCCCGTGTAGGCGACCAGGCCAGCGGCAACGCCCAGCAGGCCCAGCGGCAACTCGACCTTGGGCTCGGGAAGCTCAACGCCAAACGTGTCGAGCAGCTCGACCAGCGTATCGGCGGCAGCAAGCGCGGCGGCCTTGTCGGCAGCATCGCCCGCCTGCTCCAGATACTGGTTGCATTCGGTGACAAAGCCAAAGACGGCACCCATGGCACCGGCGGTGTTAAAGTCGTCGTCCATGCACTCCTTAAAGGCGGCACGGGTCTCGGCGGCCTTGGCGACAAACGCCTCGGCGGCAGCCTCATCGGCGTCGGCCGTCGCGTGGCTTGCAGCCCAGCGCAGGTTCTCGACCGTGCCGGCGATACGCGTGAGCGAGTTCTCGGCACCCTCCAGGCGCTCCCAAGAGAAGTCGAGCGGCGAGCGATAGCTCGTCTGTAGCATCAGCAAGCGCAGAGCCGCGGCAGAGTGCTGCTCGAGCACCTCGGCCAGCGTAAAGAAGTTACCGAGCGACTTGGACATCTTCTCGCCGTCGACCAGCAGCATGCCCGTGTGCATCCAGGTGTTGGAGAAGCCCTGGTGCCAGGCGCAGGTGGCCTGGGCGCACTCGTTCTCGTGATGCGGGAAGGCAAGGTCGGAGCCACCGCCGTGAATGTCGATCGGGGTGCCCAGATAGCGGTGCACCATGGCGGCGCACTCGGTGTGCCAACCGGGACGGCCCTCGCCCCAGGGGCTCGGCCAGCTGGGCTCGCCGGGCTTGGCGGACTTCCACAGGGCAAAGTCGAGCGGGTCGTTCTTGTCCTCGTTCTCCTCGATGCGCGCGCCCACCATAAGGTCGTCGATGTTGCGGCCCGAGACCTGACCATAGTTGGGGTCGCTGCGCACGGCAAAGTACACGTCGCCGTTATCGGCGGCGTAAGCGTG
>CABUGR010000368.1 GCA_902491135.1 uncultured Collinsella sp.
AGAGGGTTTCGATGAAGGCGGCGACATGGGTCTCGATCTGACCCATGTCGCCGTTGCTGTAGTCGGTCTCGATCTTCATATACGGAATACCCGCACCCTCGACGGCCTCCTGCATGCGCGCGCTCTCAACGTTGAAGGTGTGGCAGGCCTGTAGCACGCTCTCTACCACGCCATCGACATGGTACTTCTCGCACATGGTCAGTGTGTTCTCCATGCGGCCGTCGTTAGGCGTCATGACCGAGCAGTTGATATCCAGGTAACGGTCGGCGATGGCGCGCAGAATGTCGGGCGCGTCCGGGTCGATCATCATAGCCGCTGTGCGCTCGCCCGAGCAGTCGTCCATGCACACGACCACACCGCCGTTGGACTCGATGGTGCGACCGATCTTGTTGATTACGCCGCCCACCGGGCAGCCGGTGATCAGAATGCGCTTGGCATCCGCCGCAACCGGGCGCTCGCCCGCGTCGTAGGCCTCGCGCAGCTTGACAACCTTTTGCTCCAGCTGCTGCGTATAGGCCTCGATATCAAAGCTGAACGTACCGGCAAACATGGTACTCATCAGGTCGACGCCGCTCATGGCCGCCGGCTGGTTGGCCTGCAGCGCAAACATTTCGAGCTGGGCCGCACGCAAGCGGTTGCGACGACGAACGGCAGCGCGCAGGTCATCGTCGGTAATCGTGATGCCGTAGAAACCCTCGAGCTCCTCCTTGAGCAGGCGTCACTCCTCGTACCAGCCTTCACGCTCGTAGGCGCGATCGCGGCCCTGCGGAAGATGCAGAATGTGCGTGCGCTTGAGCTCGTTGAGTAGCTCGTACATCTTCTTCTTGCCGTCGCAGGTGGTCTCGCCGATGATCATGTCGCTAAAGTACGTAAACGGGCACTTTTGCGAATAGGCAAAACCATACGTAGACTTGATGAGCGGGCACAGGTTTGCCGGCAGCACCTTCTCGGCCTCGGGAATCACCTCGTCGGACGTGCCGCACAGCGCCACGCTCGCAGCCCCCGCGGCATCGATAATCTCGAGCGGCGTGTAGCTGCACAGAAAACCGACCAGGCGATTACCCGCCTGCTTATAATCCTTGACGCGAATAAACGCCGCCTTGCGTTGCTCGTTGAACTCCTCAAACGTGGACGGCAACGGCTGCTCAATATTTTCCGACATATAACTCCTTAACAAACCTTTTATAACAAACCTTTTAACCAACCAAGGAAACGGCTTTCCCAGGTGCCCGAGGTTGCCGTGAAAGAGGAGCGCCGCGTACTTTGGTATGCAAGCGATGGTTTGAACGGCAAGATCGGGTGCTTGGGGAAGCCGCTGGACCGGATAGCCCTAAATGGTTTCCAAGAAAGCCTCAATCCTGGTTTGCAGTTGGCCTGCATCCTCGCCGGCGTAGTCGGTCGTGATGTGCATAAACGGGATGCCGGCCTCTTCGGCGGCCTTCTCCACGGCAAACGACTCCATCTCGTAGAGCGTGCAGAACTGCAAGGCCACGTCGACGATGCCGTCGGCATGCAGGTCCTTGGCCATCTGGACAATGTCCTTCATACGCTGGTCGTTGGGCGTAAAGACGGCGCAGTTGATCTTAAAGTAGCGCTCGG
>CABUGR010000369.1 GCA_902491135.1 uncultured Collinsella sp.
ATCAGCACGTCGGCCGAGAAGATGTAGATGCCCATGGACGCGAGGTTCGAATCGGGCTTATCGGGCTTCTCGGTGAACTTGGTGATGCGACCGTCCTCGGGGTCGGTCGTCAGGATGCCAAAGCGGCTGGCCTCCTCCCACGGCACGGCCATAACGCTCACCGTGAGGTCGGCGTTGTTCTCAATGTGCGTTTTGAGCATCTTGCGGTAGTCCATGCGATACAGGTGATCGCCCGAAAGAATCAGGACGTACTTGGGGTCGTTGGCCTTGATATAGTCCAGGTTCTGCGTGATGGCGTCGGCCGTGCCCGCATACCAGGCGCCGCCGGTCTGCGTCTCGTACGGCGGCAGGATCGACACGCCGCCGTCGCGGCTGTCCAGATCCCACGCCTCGCCGGAGCCCACATAGGCATGCAGCAGGTACGGGCGATACTGCGTCAGAACGCCCACCGTGTCGATGCCCGAGTTGGAGCAGTTGGACAGCGAAAAGTCGATAATGCGGAACTTGCCACCAAAGCTAACCGCCGGCTTAGCGATCTTTTGGGTGAGTGCCCCCAATCGGCTGCCCTGTCCTCCTGCGAGGAGCATCGCGATGCATTCTTTCTTACTCATCGATTTCTCCTTCTGTCATCGATGTTCCTAAACCCATTAGCGACGGGCGCGGCGCAACGTCACGCCCGTCGAGTAATGCCGTGCTGGCATAGGGGAGCTCGCGCGCCTTTAAGCGTGCCAGATCTCGTCGCGGTACTCGCGAATGGTGCGGTCGCTCGAGAACCAGCCCGAGGAGGCGGTGTTGAGCAGCGCCTTGCGGTTCCAGGTCTCCTGGTCGCCGGAGCTGTTCGTGAGCTTCTCCCAGGCGTCGACGTAGCTGCGGAAATCGGCCATGACCAGGTCGGGGTCGTTGTTGTTCATGAGCTCGTTGTAGATGCTCTCGAAGTTGCCCGAAAGACCCGCAAAGGTGTTGTCCTTGAGCTCGTCCATCACGCGGCCCAGACGCTCGCGGTCGCCGTTGAGGGTATCCCATGCAAAGTAGCTGTTGGATGCCCAGAGCTGCTCGACCTCGGGGGCGGTCAGGCCAAAGATGGCCTCGTTCTCGCGGCCGGCCAGGTCGGCGATCTCGATGTTGGCGCCGTCGAGAGTACCCAGCGTAATGGCGCCGTTCATCATGAGCTTCATGTTGGACGTGCCCGAGGCCTCCTTGCCGGCCGTGGAGATCTGCTCCGAGATCTCGGCGGCGGGGTAGATGAGCTGGGCGTTGCTCACGCGGAAGTTGGGGATAAAGCAGACCTTCATGACCTCGTTCACACGGGCGTCGTTGTTGATGACATCGGCCACGGAGTTAATGAGGCGGATGGTCTCCTTGGCGAAGGTGTAGCTCGAGGCGGCCTTGCCGCTAAAGATGAAAGTCGTCGGCGTCACGTGGAAGTTGGGATCGGCGATGCGACGGTTGTAGATGTCCATCACCTTCATGATGTTCATGAGCTGACGCTTGTAGGCGTGGAAGCGCTTTACCTGAACATCGAAGACGGTGTTGGGGTCGATGACCAGACCGGTCTCGGCCTTGACGTA
>CABUGR010000370.1 GCA_902491135.1 uncultured Collinsella sp.
GGTGTCGCCCTTAAAGCCCGGGTCGGTCTGGACGATGGTGGTCTCGATGAACATCGGCGGGGTCACGCCCATGAGCTCATCGTCGGCGAAGAGCAGCTGGCAGACGTCGTTCTCGCGCAGCCACTTGGAGTTCTCGCCCACCATGTCCTCGGGAACGGGAACCTGCTCATAGGACTCGTTGTCCATGAAGATATAGTCGGTGCCATCGTTGTAGAGGTACTGGAACTCACGGGTGGTGAGCATGACGCTCTCGAACTTGGTGCCGGCGTTGCAGGTGTTCTCGACGACGCGGCCGCTCTTGATGTCGCGGGTCTTATAGCGCACAAACGCGCCGCCCTTGCCCGGCTTGACATGCTGGAACTCGACGATGGTGTAGACCTTGTCCTTAATGCGGAGACCGAGGCCGTTCTTGAAGTCGGCGGTAGAAATGGTAGGCATAGCGACCTTTCTTGTTATGGGCAGAACGCACAAGCGTCCAAATTACATACGACTGAAATTATACACTTGCAGACGGCGCCTGCAGCGAGCGCATAAAAAGAGAACGCGGGGCGCCCGAATCATTTCGGACGCCCCGCCCCAAAAATCTATCGAAATGGGCTAGCAATCGATGACGTGCAGGTCGTGCGGGGTCTTGGTGAAGGGCTCATATCCGTTCTCGGTGACGACGCCGTAGTCCTCCAGGCGCACGCCGCCCACACCGGGCAGGTACACGCCGGGCTCCATGGTGACAACCGAGCCGATCTCGATGGTGTTCTTGCTGCGGTTGAAGTTGGGCAGCTCGTGGATGTCGATACCGACGCCGTGGCCCAGGCCATGGTTATAGTAATCGCCATAACCGGCATCGCCGATGATCTTCTTGGAGAGCTTGTAGATGTCGTTGCCCTCGACGCCCGGATGGATGGCGGCGACGCACTCCTCGTGCGTACGGCGCACGAGCGCGTACAGGTCGAGCTGCTCCTGTGTGGGCTCGCCCATCACGACAGTACGTGTCATGTCGGAGCGGTAATCGCAGTAGCCCGCGCCGTAATCCATGAGGACAAAGTCACCCTTCTCGATCACGCGGTCACTCGGCACCGCGTGCGGGTTGGCGGTGTTGGGGCCACTCGCCACGATAGAGCCGAAGGCCAGGCTGTCGGCGCCGTTGGCAAACATAAAGTTCTCGAGCTCGTTACGAACCTGCTTCTCGGTCATGCCAGGCTTAATAAAGCCGAGCATGTGCTGGAAGGCGGCGTCGGTGATCGACTGTGCGTGGCGCATAAGCTCGATCTCCTCGGCATCCTTGATGGCGCGCATCTTGCGGATGTCGTCGTGCATCAACGGCAGCATGCAGGCGACGGAACGGTCCTCCAGGCCGCGCTGAATACCCTGGTAGAAGTTAATCTGCATATCGTCCTCGACAGCACAGACACGGCACTTGTTAGCCGCAATCTTGCCGGCGACCCAGCCGGGGATGGTACCCTCGTCCATGTCGTAAACCCAGGGGCTGCCGGCGGGCGTGTTCTCCTCAAAGCTGTTGAGGTAGCGCGAGTCGGTATGGAACAGGCACTGGTCGGCCGTAATAAACGCCG
>CABUGR010000371.1 GCA_902491135.1 uncultured Collinsella sp.
ACTACATCGCTTTCTTGGACCACGATGACATTCTGGAACCGGACGCGTTATTCCAGTATGTTTCCGCACTGAACAAGGCGGCCGAGGGCGAGCGTCCCCAGGTCCTGTTCTGTGATGAGGACATGTTCCAGAAAACGGGGGAGTGGGGCCAGCCGGTCTTTAAGACCGTACTCAACGTCGACCTGCTCTATAGCCATAACTGCGTGACGCATTTCCTGATGGTGGAGAAGGCGCTCATCGATCACATTGGTATGTCCCCAGAAGACGTTGCGGGCGCCCAGGACTACGACTTGACGCTTCGCTGCCTTGCAGCCGGCGCGCGCTTTGAGCACGTTGCGCATGTGCTGTATCACTGGCGCGTGCATCCGGGATCGACCGCCGATGGCTCTGCCGATAGCAAGCCGTATGCCATTGAAGCGGGTCGTCTTGCGCTGCAGCGCCACTTTAACGCGCTGGGCGTTCACGGAACGGTCGAGGAGACCGAGACGCCGTTTGTCTACCGCATGCGCCATGCGCTGCCGGAGCCTGCGCCGCTGGTGAGCATTGTGATCCCCACCAAGGATCACATTGAGACGCTCGATGCCTGTGTGATGTCGATCGCCCAGAAGGCCACGTATACCAATTACGAGATCGTCTTGGTGGAGAACAACAGTGAAGCCCCGGAGACGTTTGCGTATTACGAAACCCTGCCAGAGCGCGTGGCTGCAGCATCCGAAGGCAAGGGCATCGCGCGCGTTGTGTACTGGCCGGGCGAGTTCAATTACTCTCAGATCATCAATTTTGGTGTGAAGCACGCCAAGGGTGACTACCTGCTGCTGCTGAACAACGATACCGAGGTCATAAGCCCGGACTTTATCGAAGAGATGATGGGCTATCTGCAGCGTCCCGATGCGGGCGTGGTGGGCGCCAAACTCTACTTTGCCGATCATCTGGTGCAGCATGCCGGCATTTTGGTTGGCGTGCGTGGCGCACTTGCCCATGCCAACCAGGACTTCTCGGCAAAGCGCGAGGGCTATCTTGCCCGTGCCGTGCGCCCGGGCAACTTTAGCGCCGTGACGGGTGCCTGCCAGATGGTGCGACGCGACGTATTTGAGCGCGTCGGCGGCTACAACGAGGAATTCGCCGTCGGTTTTAACGACGCAGACTTTTGCCTGCGCGTGTGGGAGGCGGGTTACCGCACCATCTTTACGCCCTATGCCGAGCTGTACCACTACGAGTTCACCTCGCGCGGCAGGGAAGAGGCCAACGAGGAAAAGCTGCGCCGCTGGAAGCGTGAGCAGGCGCTGTTCATGCAGCACTGGCCTGAGTTCTTCCTCGATGGCGACCCGTGGCTCGGACCAAACCTATCCTCCGACAGTGAGTACTTCTCGTTTTAGTGCGAAGTAATGCCAAGGTCCGGCAAAGTATCCTCCAGAGCTGCAAGAGCGGTGGGGTTCAGGTACTCCTCGTTCAAGCAGCTCTTGTCATATCGAAAACGTGTGTCTCGTGAGCATTCGATGAGTTCTGCAGTAAAGAACTTCTCCCAGCTAAAGAACTTTGAGCTTTCGATATGTTCAGC
>CABUGR010000372.1 GCA_902491135.1 uncultured Collinsella sp.
CTACCCGCGCATTCCCATGCCGTTGATGTGCACCGCCTTTGTGCCGGGGCAGATTGACGCTGCGGTTGCAGGCATTTCCGACCCCGATTCACGCACCATCGCCACGGCAGAAGCGCTGTACTTTCGCGGACAGGCCACGCTCGCTGCCAAGACGGCGCGCCCCTATCTTGACGCCACCGATTCCGCACTGCGCTATTCCGCATGCTTTATCTGCGGATACGCCAGCCTGTCGCTCAACCGTATCGCCGACGCCCGCCGTTGTCTTGCGGGCATCCTCGATACGCCAACTGACGAGGAATCACCCGCCGTCCACGCCACGCATATCCTGTTCGCCTCGGCCGCAAGCGTCCTGCTGCACTTGTCTTCCCCGTATTCTGCCGAAGAGTTTTATCCGCTTGCGGCGCATCTGCCCGAAGGCCTGCGCCTGTTCGCCAGCTACGTGATGGCGCATGCCCTGTACCTGCGCGGCGAATATGGCCGCAGTCTGGGCATGGCGGAAAACGCCCTGATCATGAAACAGGGGAGCTATCCGATCTCGGAACTGTTCCTGCACCTGGCAGCTTCCATGGCATGCATGAGTCTCAAAGACGTCGACGCCGCAAAAACGCACTTCGGAGCCGCTTGGAACATTGCGCGCCCCGACGGCCTTATCGAGCTCATTGGCGAGCACCACGGCCTTTTGCAGGGGCTCATCGAGGCATGCCTAAAATCGCAATACCCTGACGATTTCGCACGTATCATCGAGATTACGTATCGATTCAGCTACGGCTGGCGGCGCATCCACAACCCCGATTCGGGCGAGGACGTGGCTGACGACCTGACGACCACAGAGTTCACCATGGCCATGCTCGCCTGCCGCGGATGGACCAACGCCGAAATCGCTCGTCATATGGGAGTATCGCCGGGCACTGTCAAAAACCGCCTATCCAGTGTGTATGCAAAGCTTGGCATCGGCACGCGCACCGAACTGGTCGCGCATATGTTGCGTTAGCGACCGGGCTGCCTAGCGCAGCATGCGCGCTCCGGAGCCCCGGCGCTTCGCTCGCTCAAATTGGACATTTTGGCCCTCGGACGGCACTACCGTGGCAGGATGCCTTCTCGCAAAATTGGATTATTTCCACCGATACCTGCGGGATGGGAGCCAAAGATGCTTGATCGCCGTTCGTTACTTGTTGCCGGAGCGTCCTCGCTGGCGAGCATTATGTTGCCGCGCGTGCCGGGAAGCGCAAACGCCTTCATATTGCCGTTCGCGCCCACCGAAGCCTATGCCGACGAAGAAGACCCCTTCAGGGTGCTCGTTCTCTCGCGCACCATGTTTGGTGTGGTCGTGGTCGACGTCGCCAACAAGAATACGGCCATCACGGGTGCCCAGGTCACGCTCGTGTCGCGTTATGCCGCGGGCAAGCAGCTCTCCGCCACTACCGACGACGAGGGCACGGCCATCTTTGAGGTCGCCCCTCTTGCGGAAGGCTACGTGGACGAGACGACGCTTCTCGACGCGTACGACTTTAACGGCGGCATCTCCATTAGCATGGCGGGCTACCGTGATGTC
>CABUGR010000373.1 GCA_902491135.1 uncultured Collinsella sp.
CGCGCGGTGCAGAGGGTGCCGGCGAGGACGCCCCCGCGCCCGCCGCTCGCACGGCGGCCTTAACGCTGGCGCTGGTCGCACCGCTGCGCGACCGCATGGCCCGTGAGAACGCCACCAACGTGTTCGACGGCATCGAGATGCCGCTTGTGCCGGTGCTTGCCAAGATGGAGCGCGCGGGCATGCTCGTAGACCCCGACCGTCTGCATAGTCTGTCCGAGGGCCTGGCGACTCAGATTGCCGAGGTCGAGCGCAGCATTCGTGACCTGGCGGGTGACGAGACCTTTAATATTGGCAGTCCCATGCAGCTGTCGCATGTGCTCTTTGATGTGATGGGGCTTCCGACCAAGGGCCTCAAGAAGACTAAGCGCGGCTATTATTCGACCAACGCCAAGGTGCTGAGTGACCTTGCCCGCGACCACGAGATCGTGCGCCTGATTTTGGACTGGCGTGAGAAGTCCAAAATCAAGTCCACCTATCTGGACACGCTGGGCCCGCTACGCCGTGGTGACGGTCGTGTGCACACTACGTACAACCAGACCATCACCGCGACGGGGCGTCTGTCCTCGAGCGACCCGAACCTGCAGAACATCCCGACGCGCTCGGAGCTGGGTCGTACCGTCAAGACGGCGTTTTCGGCAGGCGAGGGAAGCGTCTTTTTGGCGGTGGACTACTCGCAGATCGAGCTGCGTCTGCTGGCGCATCTCTCGGGTGACGAGCACTTGGTGCGCGCCTTTAACGAGGGCGAGGACTTCCATGCCGAGACGGCGGCGCGCGTGTTTGGTGTGCCGGTGTCCGAGGTAACGCCCGACTTGCGCAGTCGCGCCAAGGCCGTGAACTTTGGCATCGTGTATGGCCAGCAGGCCTACGGCCTGTCGCAGTCGCTGCATATCTCGATGGCCGAGGCACGCGACATGATCGACCGCTACTACGAGGCCTACCCGGGCGTGCGCACGTTCCTCGACAACGTGGTGGCACGCGCCAAGCAGACGGGCTACGCCGAGACCATGTACGGCCGCCGTCGTCATATTCCGGAGCTCAAGGCTAAAAACCCGCAACTCCGCGGCTTTGGCGAGCGCACGGCCATGAACCATCCCATGCAGGGGAGCGCCGCCGACATCATCAAGATCGCGATGGCCCGCGTAAGCCGCCGCCTGGAAGAGGAAGGCTTTGCCGCCCACATGATCCTGCAAGTGCACGACGAACTGGACTTTGAGTGCCCCATCGACGAAGTCGAGCGCCTAACCACCATGGTCCGCGACGTCATGGAGCACGTAGTAGACCTCCGCGTCCCCCTAATCGCCGAAGCCAGCATCGGCATAACCTGGGCCGACGCTAAATAGGGAAGCATCCACAATTCCAAAGTAACCAAAACCAGAAGGGGGCTCCTTGCCAACAAGGAGCCCCCTTCATTCCAAAAAAATCAGCCAAGTATCTAGACGCCAAGACGCCATCCAGGCGGCAAGCAAGTCACCGCAGGACCTGGCCGGGCGAGGCGGGTAAGTTTTTCGTAGATTCCGCACGAGCCGGAAAGCACTTA
>CABUGR010000374.1 GCA_902491135.1 uncultured Collinsella sp.
CAAAGCGACCTGATCAACAGAGCTCACCGACGAGGCGTAGAAACCAAGGTTGCGCCTAAACCGCTCCATTAACTCATCGGGCAACACCATGTACGCCAAACGCAACGCCGATGAAAGGCTCTTCGAAAACGTGTTGGTGTATATAACCGACTGGGCGGCATCGATCGACGCGAGCGCGGGAATCGGCTTCCCGGCAAGGCGAAACTCACAATCAAAGTCATCTTCGATGAGATACCGACCTGGTCGCTCGGCGGCCCAGCTCAGAAGCGCATAGCGACGCGCAATGCTCGTCACAAGGCCGGTTGGATATTGGTGAGACGGCATCAGGTGAAGTACATCGGTCCCGGTTTTCTGCAGAGTGCTCAAGTCCACGCCCTCGTCATCCAACGGGATATGTCGAACTTTGCAGCCCATAGCCTGATAGATACGCGTCAGACGTAAATAGCCCGGGTCCTCAACGGCATACACCTTGTCAGCGCCAAGCAACTGAACCAACATGGTATCGAGCAGCTGGGCGCCCGCGCCGATAACAATGTTATTGGGATCGACATTCATGCCCCTTGTCCCACGCAGGTGGTGAGCAATTGCGCGTCGCAGCCGAGCGGTGCCCTGCGCCGGTGCGGGCGAAAAGATTTCGCGCTCATCTTCGGATGCCAGCGTCGCCCGTAGTGCGCTTTGCCAAAGCCGCGCCGCCTCCAAAGCGGAAGGAGAAAGTGCATCGAATAGCTCGACCTGTCCGTTGACATCATGCACGCTGGGGCCCACAGAGACGGCATCTCGGTCGATGCCCTCCGCAGCCGAAGCCAAAACCGGTGCATCCGAAAGCTCGCAAGCGTAGTAGCCACGACGTGGTATTGAGCAAATATAGCCCTCAGCGAGTAACTGGCTATATGCATTCTCGATGGTAATAACACTGATTCCCAGATGACTGGCAAAGGCGCGCTTAGACGGCAAATGCTCCCCCGCCACAATGCGTCCAGCTACGATATCATCTCGAATTTGCTGGTAAACATACTCATAGAGCGATGCTTCGCCGCGTTTTTCCAAATTGTAGTCAAGCATGAGCCTATCACCTGACCTTATTAAGTCATTCAATCTGGTATTAGTCTGACCTTGTAATTATCTCGAAAACTGAGTATTTTGTCATACCCAGCTCCCCGATAGGATGTTCCGTCAGGCAATGCACATGCCAACCAAGGGAGCAACCATGGCAGAACAGAACAGCAAGGCCGACCGCGTCAAACTCAATCGCGAGCTTGCGCAGATGCTCAAGGGCGGCGTAATCATGGACGTTACCACGCCCGAGCAGGCACGCATCGCCGAGGAGGCAGGCGCTTGCGCCGTCATGGCCCTCGAGCGCATTCCGGCCGACATCCGTGCCGCAGGCGGCGTCTCGCGCATGAGCGACCCCAAGATGATCAAGGGCATCCAGGAGGCCGTCTCCATCCCCGTCATGGCCAAGTGCCGCATCGGTCACATCGTCGAGGCGCAGGTCCTGCAGGCCATCGAGATCGACTACATCGACGAGTCCGAG
>CABUGR010000375.1 GCA_902491135.1 uncultured Collinsella sp.
CCGCAAATGGAATGGCCCATAGCAGCCCGACCGCCGGCGCCTGCTCCCTCAGCAGCGCATCAGCGGCCACGTTGAGCACCGAGGCGCAGCTCATGCACATGCCGGCACACAGGGCCATCGTCCACGGCATCAGGGGCCGCGGAGGCATCACATGCTCGCGCTCGGTCGCACTCATACGCAGATGCAATCTTTGATTTTGGCAAGCTTCTTCTCGCCGATTCCCGATACACGCATCAGATCGTCAACCGAGGCAAAAGCACCGTTCTTTGTCCGCTCATCGATAATCGACTGTGCCATGGAGGGACCGATGCCCGAGAGCGTCTGCAGTTCTGCCGCGCTTGCCGTATTGATATTTACTAGGCCTGTTGCGCCACTCACGCCCGATGATGCGAAAGCCCCACCATCAACACCGGCTTCCGCAATGGACGTCTGCTGCTCCCCTACCGTTGGAACGTGAATCTTCTGTCCATCGACGACCTTAGATGCCCGATTGAGCCCCGTAACGTCTGCCTCAGGCGCCAGCCCGCCGGCGGCATCAATCGCCTGAGCCACCCGCGCGCCGTCTTTGAGCCTGTATACACCGGGCGACACAACAGCGCCATCAACATCGACATAGACTTCTGCCGCGGCAGACGCCTTAGACGAAGAGCCTTCGGATGTCTTTCCGCTCGAGGCATCGCCGGATCCCGGCTCCACCAACGAGTCTGAACCGTCAGTGCGCTCAAACGACACGCCGCCGGCACCGCCGCCAAGGTTCGCCATCGCCAAGCCGCTCGCCATCGCAATGACGACCAGTATCGCCACGACCACCGCCTTATGACCGAACAGCCTGTCCGCCAAGCGGTCCATCTTTTTGACCCGTTCGTGTTGTTCGCGCTGCGCCATAGCAAAACCTCCCAACACCATCGTGTCAGGAAAGGAACTCCGCAACAGCTACGCTCCAAAACCGGTTTTAGCGGTCAAACCAAAAACCGACCAAAACCTTGCACAAATCTGTCCATTTATTCAGGCACACGTCAGCAAATGAACACTTAGCCGCAAAATGCCCAGATAGCAAAAGACCGACGATGCAGGCGCATCGTCGGTCTATGCACAAATTTACTCGTGATCTTGGTAAATCTCACGCGGAGCAAGCTCCGAATGTTTGCATTTTAAGGTCTTGGGGGCCTTATACGTGTTGCTCTCGAAGTCGATGTACTCGGTCTGCTTGAGCAGGCGCTCGATCATCTCCTCGTGATCGAACAACTCCCAGGCCTCATGCACGGCATCGAGTTTAGCGTGCGTCTCGGGACGGCGCGGCATAAAGAGCGTGCAGCAGTCGGGAGCGGCCTCAGTCGAGATATCGAACGTGCCAATCTCCTCAGCGCGCGCGATAATCTCCTGCTTGTCCGAACCGATGAGCGGACGGAACACGGGGATCTTCACGGCCTCGTTAACGGCCATGATATTCTCAAGCGTTTGGGAGGCAACCTGTCCAAGCGATTCGCCCGTCACGATGGCCTTGGCGCCCTCGATGTGTGCAATGCG
>CABUGR010000376.1 GCA_902491135.1 uncultured Collinsella sp.
AACACGTGCTAGATGTATTATACGCAGCGCGCAAGCAAACTGGCATAAAAGCTCATCGAGGCCGAGTGCCATCGCTCGCTGCGGTACACTTACCTAAAGTAAACCATGAAGGGAGACATTACCTATGAAGAAGATCGTTTTGGCTTGCGGTGCTGGCGCTGCTACTTCCACGCTCGTTGCCCAGAAGGTCGCTACTCTGCTCGACGCCAACGGTTATGCCGACAAGTACGAGATCGTGCAGTGCGCCATCTCCGAGGCCAAGGATTACTGCGACGAGGGCGCTGACCTGCTGATCGCCACCACCGTTGCCCCCGAGGGCCTCACCTGCCCGTACGTGAGTGGCGTGCCCTTCATGACCGGCATGAACCGCGTCGCTGCCGAGAAGGCCGTTCTCGACGTCATGGCTCAGTAGGCACTGCCTGTATGAGTGAGCAGAACGTCAACCCGGTCGAGCTCTTTGGCATGCGCGTTGCCCATGTGGGCATTAACGCCGCCGACCCGGCAGACGCCTTGGAGATCGCGGAGCTGTTCTCGACGATGATGGGCCTGCCTGTTATCGAGACCCCGGTTTCGTACTTCAACGATTCGCTGGTCGAGGTCATGAAGCAGAACGGTCGTGGCACCAAAGGCCACATCGGCTTTGCCGTTAACGACATCGATGCAGCTGAGAAGTGGTTTGCCGAGCGCGGGCTCGAGGTCAACGAGGAGTCGCGCGCGCTGCTACCCGACGGTGGTACCAAGCTCGTGTACTTTAAGCGCGAGTTCGCCGGCTTCGCCGTGCACCTGTGCCGCGAGTAACGCACAAGCTGTCATAGCTAGCAAAAAGGGATAGGGCTGCGTGGCCCTATCCCTTTATTTATGCCGAGCGCGGCAGGCGAATCGTAAAGCGGCTGCCGACGCCCTCGACTGAGGTCACGCCAATGACACCGCCATGGCTATCGACGATCCACTTGGCAATGGCAAGCCCCAGACCCGAGCCCTGCGTGCCGGCATCGCGTGCGTTGTCGGCGCGGTAGAACCGTTCAAACGCGTGAGCTGCGGATTCCTGGTTCATGCCGATGCCCTCGTCCTCAACACTTATGTCGATCTTGTCCGCGCCCGCATCCGGCGCTATGCCAAATGTGACGGTCGTGCCCGCGTCCGAATACTTGGCGGCGTTTTGCACGATCACGCGCAGAGCCTGCTTCACGAGCGCCACGTCGACGGGCGCGTCGCAGCGCGGGTCGCTGGCAAACGCAGCGTCAAAAGCCAGCTGATACGCGTGCTCGGTATCGATCATCTGCGATTCCTCGCACACCTCGCCGACCAGTGCTGCCAGGTTGGTATGCGCGCGCCGCAGGACCGTGCGCCCGGCATCGCCGCGTGCCAAAAACAGCAGCTGCTCCACGAGCTCCTGCATGTGCTCGCTTTCGGCTTTGAGCGAGGCGATGGACTCCGCCAGCACGTCCGGATCGTCTTTGCCCCAGCGGTCGAGCATGTTTACGTAGCCCTGAATCACCGCAATGGGCGTGCGCAGCTCGTGGCTC
>CABUGR010000377.1 GCA_902491135.1 uncultured Collinsella sp.
CTGACGCAGCTGATCTGCCAGGCGCTCATTGCGCGACAGAATCGGCGATGCAATATCAATCGTTTTCTCGGCCATATTCGGCACTCCTTACTTTGGCCCCTTTATACCCCGTCCCCAGGTGGCTGATGGGTTAATCATCAGGGGTTTCGATTTCGATACTGGCGATGTCGAGCTCGCGGCCGTGCAACAGGCGCACGTTGGCGCCGCCACATTGGGGGCAGCGGCAATGGAAACGGTCGTGATCGAAGACCTCGCCGCAGTCCAGGCACTCGCTTTGTGGATGGACTTCCTCCACGGCAAGCTCGCAGCCTTGCGTGAGTGGATCCTCATCGCGAAACGTCTCCCACGCAAAGTCGAGCGCCTCGCGCACGACCTCGGTCATATCCCCGATACGCAGCGTTACCAAAACGGCGCGCGAGGCTCCCGCCCCACGCGCCGCGCGAATCACTGTATCGAGTATGCCGTTGACAATGCCAACCTCGTGCATACCGATTTACTCCTCGTCGCCCTCGTCGTCCGAGAACAGGTCCAGACGACTCACGAACAAGCCCTCCTTGCCCTCGCGCGCGGTAATGACCACACGGGCGATGGCAAGCGAAATCTCGTAGAGCGAGAGCAGAGCGCCATACATGAGACCCAGCGTAACGGGCGAGCCGTCGGGCGTAATCACAGCCGAGCCCACAAGCAGGCCAACGTATACATAACGCCAGGCACCGCGGAAAGCAGCGTAGGACACGATGTGGAAGACGGACAGGTAGAAGATGATGAGCGGCAGCTCAAACGCCACACCAAAGCCGATCATAAAGAGCAGCTCCATGTTGACGTAGTTCTCCAAATCGGGCAGCGCCGTAGCGACGGCCGAGGTCTCGCCGATGAGCCACTCAAAGCCCGCAGGAATGATGATGAAATAGCAGAAAATGGCGCCCAGGAAGAACAGCACCGTCGAGGCGAGCACCGTGGGCACGACCCACTTGCGCTCGTTGGGGCGAAGCGCCGGCAGGAAAAACGCCAGAATCTGCCAGATAATCATGGGCGTGCACATGACCACGGCCATCTTGATGGCCAGCGAGAAGCGCAAGCCAAAGCCGCCGAGCGTGGTAGTGATGTAGAACTTACCGTCCGGCACAAAGGAGCGGATGGGGTCTTCCAGGATATCGAGTACCACGGGCGTGGCGAAATACAGCACGATAGCGGCGGCAAACACCGACACGACCACGATGGTCAGGCGGCGACGAAGCTCTCCCAGGTGATCGAAGAGCGGCATTCGCGCAGGTCCGATAGGCATTACTCATCGCCTCCCTTCGGGGCGTCGGCGGCAGCGGCGTCGTCCTCGGCCTCGAGTTCGCGAGCGAGCTGGTCGACGACGGCCTTGCGCTTACGGGGACGACGGGCGTAGAGGTCAGCCGTCGTGGGCTCTGCCGGCTCGGGCTCGGGCTCCGGCTCGGTTCGGCCGCCCACGGCCGGCATGGGGCCGAAGATGGCGTTTCTCGCCTCGATGCGGAAGGTGGTAAGCAGCCCAAAGCGG
>CABUGR010000378.1 GCA_902491135.1 uncultured Collinsella sp.
ACGCCGCTTCATCAAGCTGGCCAATCCGCGCCTCTCCGAGCTCATCACCGAGGGTCTCGGCACCGACAAGTGGCTTGAGGACCTCGATCTGCTCGAAGGCCTCGCGCCGCTCGCCCAGGACGACGAGTTCGTGAAGAAGTTCGCCGCCGTGAAGCACGAGAACAAGGTCGCATTCGCCGACTTCTCCAAGCAGCGCTACGGCGCCGAACTCGATGCCAACACGATGTTCGACACGATGATCAAGCGTCTGCACGAATACAAGCGCCAGGCACTGAAGATCCTCGAGATCATCGCCACGTACTCCGACATCAAGAGCGGCAAGGTCAACGTCCAGGACATCACGCCGCGCACCTACATCTTCGGTGCGAAGGCCGCCCCGGGCTACTACCTCGCCAAGATGACGATCCAGCTCATCAACAACGTGGCCAAGGTGATCGACAACGATCCGGATGTCAACGGCAAGATCAAGATCTTCTTCCCGTGGAACTACAACATCGAGGTCGCGCAGATGCTCATCCCGGCCACCGAGCTCGACGAGCAGATCTCGCAGGCCGGCAAGGAGGCCTCGGGCACCTCGAACATGAAGTTCGCCCTCAACGGCGCGCTCACCGTGGGCACGCTCGACGGCGCGAACGTGGAGATTCGCGAGCGCGTGGGCGCCGACAACTTCTTCCTCTTCGGCATGACCGTCGACGAGGTGGAGAAGATGTACGAGCAGGGCTACGACCCGAGCAAGTACTATGAGGCCGACCCGCGTCTGAAGGCCGCGATCGACATGGTTGCCGACGGCACGTTCTCGAACGGCGACAGGAACACCTACGCCCCGCTGGTCTCCGACTGGCTGACGAAGGACTGGTTCATGACGCTGGCCGACTTCTCCGCCTACCATGACATTCAGGCCGATATCGACGCACTGTATGCCGACCAGCTCGAATGGAACCGTAAGGCGATTCTCAACGTCGCCAACTCCGGTTACTTCAGCTCCGACCGTTCGATCAAGGACTACCTCGACCGCATCTGGCACACCCGTTCGCTCGATAAGTGATGAACGGTAATCTGTTCGCAGATTCCTGATGGGACGCTTTCGGCCTCCGCTCGCATATGCAGGCGGAGGCCGAAAGCATATTGCGCGAGCGTATCTATCTGTTGTGCATTTGCGTAAATAGAGACGCATAGCGCTCGCGGGTGTCCGAAATTACGCAAGATGGACGGGGCGGTCTGCGGATATGCAAAGGCGCCGGGTACTCGAACACGGTACCCGGCGCCCCTGCCGTACATGTGTGAACTCAGGCGGCGTCCTTTGCGGCGTCCGCAGCCGGCTGGTCAAGATCGTCCTCGGTCTTGTCCTGTGCCAGGGTCAGGTCGACCGGCGACGAGCTGTTCTCCCACGGCTCCTCCCACGGATCGTAATCCGGGTTCTGCTGCTTGTAGATGTACAGACCAACCACAGCCGCAAGCAGACCACCGAACAGCAGTGCAAAGAACTTCCAACCGTTTGAAGACTTCTT
>CABUGR010000379.1 GCA_902491135.1 uncultured Collinsella sp.
TACAAGCAGACGATGAATCTGCCCAAAACCGGATTTCCCATGCGTGCCGGTCTTTCCAAGTCCGAGCCCAAGCGACTCAAGGACTGGCAGGACAACAAGGTCTACGAGCAAGTTCTAAAGAAGAACGAGGGTCACAAGAAGTTCGTGCTGCACGACGGCCCTCCGTATGCCAACGGCCCGATCCACATCGGCCACGCGATGAACAAGATCTCCAAGGACATGATCAACCGTTACTGGATGATGCAGGGCTGCGAAGTTCCCTATGTCCCCGGTTGGGACTGCCACGGTCAGCCGATTGAGCACAAGGTCGAGGAGAAGCTCGGCACCGAGAAGTTCAACCAGACCTCCACGGCTAAGATTCGCGAGCTTTGCAACAAGTTCGCTGTCGAGAACATCGAGCTGCAGAAGGCCGGCTTCCGTCGCCTGGGCGTGCTCGGCGACTGGGACAACCCGTATCTGACGCTCTATCACCAGCATGACGCCGCCGACATCGAGGTCTTCAAGGCCATGTTCGACAAGGGCATGATCTATCGTGGTCATAAGCCCGTCCACTGGTGCAAGCACTGCCACACCGCACTCGCCGAGGCCGAGATTGAGTACTCCGACGAGACGAGCCCGTCCATCTTCGTGCGCTTCGAGATGACCTCCAAGCCCGCCCGGTTGACTTCATCATCTGGACGACCACGCCGTGGACCATCCCCTCCGACCAGGCAGTTTCCCTCAAGCCCGGCGCCGCCTATGTTGCCGTTGAGCACGATGGGCGTGCCGAGGTCATGCTCGAGGACCTGGCTCCCAAGTGCTGCGAGGAGTTTGGCTGGGAGTACACCCCGGTCATGGTCGACGGCAAGCCCTACGTGGTTCCCGCCGAGACCTTCCATCATATCCACTACAAGCAGCCGATCTTTGACGGCGTTGAGGGCGTGGCGCTGCTGGCCGATTACGTTGGTGTCGATGACGGTACCGGTATCGTCCACAACTCGCCCGGCCACGGCGTCGACGACTACTTTGCCTGCCTCAAGGAGGGCATCACCGACATCTGCATGCCGGTCGATGACGACGGCAAGTTCTACACCGGTGAGGAGTTTGGCACCGGTGGCCCCTTCAGCGGTATGGACACCGATGAGGCCAACCCGCACATCATCGAGTTCCTGCGCGAGCGCGGCACCCTGGTCCTCGAGAAGAAGATCACGCACAGCTATCCGCACTGCTGGCGCTGCAAGCACCCGGTGCTCTTCCGTGCTACCGACCAGTGGTTTGTCTCGATGGACAAGACCGGCTTGCGCGAGCAGGCTGGCAAAGAGGTCCGCGAGAACGTTAAGTGGTATCCGGCCCACGCGGCCAACCGCATCGGCGCCATGGTCGAGCAGCGTCCCGACTGGTGCATCAGCCGTCAGCGCAACTGGGGCGTGCCTATCCCCAGCTACACTTGCGCCGACTGCGGTGAGAAGGTCATGAACGACGCCACGCTCGACGCCGTCATCAAGCTCTTCCACGAGAAGGGCTCCG
>CABUGR010000380.1 GCA_902491135.1 uncultured Collinsella sp.
AGTGACTATCCGGAAGGGTATCAAACATGGTTTATGTCGGAGCTCTTCCGCGCGCTCAATGACGATGCTGTGGCCGGCGTGGCGGCCAACCCCATGTTGGCGCGTCCGGGCATCAGCCGTGCCGAGGCGGGGCGCCTGCTCGACGATGCGCCTGCCGATGCCCTGCCGCCGGTGGTGGCGGAGCGCCGCGAGCGCTATCGGGCTGCCGGCATTGCGACAGACGAGGCTGAGCTCGCTGCCGGCGTTGCCGACGAGCAGGGGCGTGTGGATGCTTCTGTGGGCGGCTACAACCGCGCGGTACGTCGTCTGTACGGCCCTGGTACGCCGTGGGGCGAGGTCGCCGAGTGGCAGACGACAACGATGGAGGAGCTTGAGCGCCAGCAACGCATCAACGAGACGGCGAAGCATCGCGTGGTGGGCCTCGTGATCGAGACGCGTCCCGATGCCGTGACGCCACAGGCCCTCACGCTCATCCGCCGCCTGGGTTGCACCAAGATTCAGATGGGTATCCAGAGCCTCGACCAGCACCTGCTCGATATCAACGAGCGTCGCATTTCGGTGGCTCAGATCGAGCGGGCGTTTTCGCTTGCGCGCCTGTTTGGCTTTAAGATCCACGCGCACTTTATGCTCAACTTGCTGGGCGCCACGCCCGAGGGGGACAAGCTCGACTACGAGCGCTTTATGACCGAGGGGGCCTTTATGCCCGACGAGGCCAAGGTCTATCCGTGTGCGCTCATCGAGGGCTCGCGTTTGGTGGGCTGCTACGAGCGTGGCGAGTGGCGTCCCTATACCGAGGAGGAGTTGCTCGACGTATTGGCCGACGACATCGTGGTGACGCCGGCGTTCTGTCGTATTAGCCGTATGATCCGTGACTTTAGCTCCGACGACATCATGGTGGGCAACAAGAAACCCAACCTGCGCCAGCTCGTTGAGAACCGCTTGGCGGCTCGTGGGGAAGGCGCGACGGTGCGCGAGATTCGCTTCCGCGAGATCAGTACCGCGGGCGCGAACTTAGATGAGCTGACCCTCGACGAAAGCGTAGCGTATGAGACGCCGGTGACGAGGGAACGCTTTTTGCAGTGGGTGACGCCCGAGGGCAAGATCGCGGGGTTTTTGCGCTTGTCGCTGCCCGACCACGCGTTTGTTGCCGCACATACGAATGAGTTGCCGACGACGCCGGACGAGGCAATGATTCGCGAGGTCCACGTATACGGCATGGCGGCGCGCGTGGGTGATCAGGGGCAGGCGGCGCAGCACCATGGATTGGGACGTTCGCTCGTAGAGCGTGCGTGCGAGATTGCCCGGGATGCGGGTTATGCGCGTATCAACGTGATTAGCGCGATTGGCACACGCGAGTACTATCGCCATCTTGGATTTTATGACCATGGCCTTTATCTGCAAAAGGAGCTCTAGATGAACAAGCCGAGTGTTTCTGCCGGCGTCGTTGCCGGCGTTGCTCTGGGAGCCGCGGCGCTTGGTGCGGCCGCTGTCGCTGTTCGTGCTG
>CABUGR010000381.1 GCA_902491135.1 uncultured Collinsella sp.
TTACCTTTGCTCGCTGCAAGTTCCGCACGAGCCGAAGAGCACTTAATGTGCTCTTCGTGCGAGCAGGACTGTCCGCAGCAGCGAGCAAAGGTAAGAACGCCCCGTCCCAACCCAGCTAACAAAGGAGCTGATATGTGCGATTGCACAGATCATAAGGACGAGATCCCTGCCTACGACGCGCAGGCCATTGAGTCCCGGTGGATGAAGGCCTGGGAGGACTCCAACCTCTTTGCCGTCGACACCGACGACAGCAAGCCCAAAAAGTATGTGCTCGAGATGTTCCCGTATCCGTCGGGCGACCTGCACATGGGCCACGCGCGCAACTATACTATCGGCGATGCCATGGCCCGTCAGGCCCGCATGCGCGGCTTTGACGTGCTGCATCCCATCGGCTTTGACGCCTTTGGCCTGCCCGCCGAGAACGCCGCCATCAAGCACAATACGCAGGCTGCCGCCTGGACGTATAAGAACATGGATCAGGCGCTCGCCACGATGAAGCGTATGGGCTTCTCCTACGATCTGGATCGCATGGTCAAGACCTGCAGCCCCGACTACTACCGCTGGGGTCAGTGGATCTTTGAGAAGATGTGGGAAAAGGGCCTGGTCTACCGCAAGAAGAACCCGGTCAACTGGTGTCCCACCTGCAAGACCGTTCTGGCCAACGAGCAGGTGACCGAGGGTAAGTGCTGGCGCTGCGGCACCGAGCCCGAGAAGCGCGACCTTGAGCAGTGGTACTACAAGATCACCGAGTACTCTCAGGAGCTGCTCGACGATCTGGAGAAGCTCCCCGGCTGGCCCGAGCGCGTCAAGCAGATGCAGGCTAACTGGATCGGTCGCTCCGAGGGCGCCGAGGTCGACTTTACCCTTTGCGACCAGGATGGCGAGCCCATCGAGGGCGACGAGGGCAAGATCACCGTCTTCACCACGCGTGCCGATACGCTCTTTGGTGTTTCCTTCTTTGTTCTGGCTCCCGAGTACGCCGGCCTGCACGAGCTCGTCGAGGGCACGGAGTACGAGGAGGCCGTCACCAAGATCGTCGAGGACTCCAAGCATATCTCTGCCGTCGAGCGTGCCCAGGGCACCCTCGAGAAGCACGGTGCCTTTACGGGCCGCTACGTGGTGAACCCCGTCAACGGCGAGAAGGTTCCCGTGTGGGTTGCCGATTATGTCGTTGCCGACTACGGCACCGGCGCCGTCATGGCCGTTCCCTGCGGCGACCAGCGCGATTTTGAGTTCGCCCGCAAGTACGACCTGCCGATCGTACCGATCATCCTGGACGATGACGATCGCGCTGCCGTCGAGGCCAGCGGCGAGACCATCGATACCTTCCATGCCGAGACCGTCGACTGGGATTGCGCCCACGCTGCCGAGGGCACGCTCGTCCAGTCCGGCAAGTACACCGGCATGCGCGGCGGTAAGCACTCCGAGGGCGAGGCTGCGATCGTGGCCGACCTCGAGGCCATGGGCTGCGGTCGTCGCAAGGTCGAGTTCCGTCTGCGCGACT